>NZ_QKQR01000016.1:0-120504 GCF_008042305.1 Bacillus sp. AY18-3
AATGTCATAATCCATAAATTGAATGACGCTAAAGAAGAGAAAAGAATGGAATAGAGGCTGTTTAAAGTACTAGCAATGATTTTTTGTTTTCTAGGTTTTCCGAGTGTTCCTAAAATAATCGTTAGGATAGGAAACGTTATTTCTACCACAAGTATATATTTAAAAAAGTGGGATGATATAAATAAGTATTCAATCATTACAGCAAAGACTGCGATAAAAAGGAATAAATACGAAAAAAGTGTAGTTCGTTTTTTCATTATTGTCTTCCTTATAAATAAAATGAATATAAATGATATGCTTTATATTAAAGCATACGGAATAAGTATACAAACCGTTATGTGTACAATAGATCTCTAGAAATATAAATTCTAATTTCTTATCCTTCTTGCATATAGTTACAATTATTCTTTTGAATATAACTAAAACACGAACGTTATTGGTGAGTAATAAAAAAACATTCGATTATTTATTGACATTGTTTATGAAATATTGTTAATATAGCCATAGAAAGAATAATATATAAGACCTCATATAATCGCGGGGATATGGCCTGCAAGTCTCTACCTAACGACCGTTATTCGTTAGACTATGAGGGAAAGTCACTCGGTATTTTTCTATTCACAAGGGATACGTATGCCTGAGTAGAGCACTTTCTCTCATAGTAAAAGAGAAACTGTTCTATTTCAGGCTTTTTTTATTTGAATCGGGGGGATTCTAATATGAAATCACTAGTTGGAGTCATAATGGGAAGCACGTCAGACTGGGAAACAATGAAATATGCTTGTGACATTTTAGATGAATTAAATATACCGTATGAGAAAAAAGTTGTATCTGCTCATCGGACTCCGGATTATATGTTTGAATATGCAGAGACGGCTCGTGAACGTGGGTTGAAAGTTATTATTGCTGGAGCTGGTGGAGCAGCGCATTTACCAGGGATGGTTGCAGCGAAGACGAATCTTCCTGTAATCGGAGTTCCAGTTCAATCAAAAGCGTTAAACGGCTTAGATTCATTATTATCCATCGTCCAAATGCCAGGAGGGGTTCCAGTTGCAACTGTTGCAATTGGTAAGGCTGGTTCAACAAATGCTGGTTTACTTGCTGCACAAATACTTGGATCATTCCATGATGATATACATGATGCATTAGAATTGAGAAGAGAAGCAATTAAAAAAGATGTGCGCGAAGGTAGTGAGCTAGTATGACGAGAATCATTTTACCTGGAAAAACAATCGGCATTATTGGAGGCGGCCAGCTAGGAAGAATGATGGCATTGGCAGCTAAGGAGATGGGATATAAAATTGCTGTTTTAGATCCTACAAAAAATTCACCATGTGCACAAGTTGCTGATATTGAAATTGTTGCACCATATGACGATTTAAAAGCAATTCAGCATTTAGCGGAGATCAGTGATGTTGTCACATATGAATTTGAGAATATTGATTATAGATGTTTAAAATGGCTTGAAAAACATGCTTACTTACCGCAAGGCAGTCAGTTGTTAAGTAAAACACAAAATCGTTTTACAGAAAAGAATGCGATTGAGAAAGCTGGGCTACCAGTAGCAACGTATAGAATAGTTCAAAATCAAGATCAGCTTACTGAAGCAATCACTGAGTTATCATATCCTTCCGTCTTGAAAACGACGACAGGCGGATATGATGGGAAAGGTCAAGTTGTTTTAAGAAGTGAGGCTGACGTTGATAAAGCGCGAGAGCTTGCGAATGCAGCAGAGTGTATTTTAGAGAAATGGGTGCCTTTTGAAAAAGAAGTATCAGTTATTGTGATTCGTAGTGTAAGTGGTGAAACGAAAGTATTTCCGGTAGCGGAAAATATTCATGTAAATAACATTTTGCATGAATCTATCGTTCCAGCTCGCATTACAGAAGAACTTTCTCAAAAAGCAATTGCTTATGCAAAAGTGCTCGCGGATGAACTAGAACTTGTGGGAACACTAGCGGTAGAGATGTTTGCTACAGCTGATGGTGAGATTTATATTAATGAATTAGCACCAAGACCTCACAATTCAGGACACTATACACAGGATGCATGTGAAACGAGTCAATTCGGTCAACATATTCGAGCAATCTGTAATTTACCTCTTGGAGAAACAAATTTGTTAAAACCAGTTGTCATGGTAAACATTTTAGGCGAACATATAGAAGGGGTCCTAAGACAAGTGAATAGATTAACCGGGTGCTATTTACACTTGTATGGAAAAGAAGAAGCAAAAGCGCAGCGAAAAATGGGGCATGTTAATATTTTAAATGATAATATTGAAGTCGCTCTAGAAAAAGCGAAGAGTTTGCATATTTGGGACCATCAAGAACAACTGTTGGAGGGAAAAAGATGATTAGTCGTTATACACGCCCAGAAATGGGTGCAATTTGGACGGAAGAGAACAAATTTAAAGCATGGTTAGAAGTTGAGATTTTAGCTTGTGAAGCATGGGCTGAGCTTGGCGATATTCCAAAAGAAGATGTTAAAAAAATCCGTGAGCATGCATCATTTGATATTGATCGTATTTATGAAATTGAAAAAGAGACACGTCATGACGTAGTTGCATTCACTCGTGCTGTATCAGAAACACCAACATTAGGTGAGGAACGTAAATGGGTTCATTACGGTTTAACATCTACAGACGTAGTAGATACAGCGCTATCTTACATCTTAAAACAAGCGAATGAAATCATATTAAAAGACTTAGAAAACTTTGTAAGCATTTTAGCTAACAAAGCGAAAGAGCATAAATACACGATCATGATGGGAAGAACACACGGTGTTCATGCAGAACCAACAACATTTGGTTTAAAACTTGGTCTTTGGTATGAAGAAATGAAACGTAACGTAGAGCGTTTCAAACAAGCTGCTGATACAGTTCGCGTTGGTAAATTATCTGGTGCGGTTGGTACATACGCAAATATCGATCCATTCGTAGAAAAGTATGTTTGTGAAAACTTAGGATTAGAAGCAGCACCAATTTCAACACAAACATTGCAACGAGATCGCCATGCTCATTACATGTCAACACTTGCACTAATCGCAACATCTATCGAAAAGATGGCAGTTGAGATTCGTGGTTTACAAAAGAGTGAAACACGTGAAGTTGAAGAAGCTTTCGCAAAAGGCCAAAAAGGCTCTTCTGCAATGCCACATAAACGTAATCCAATCGGATCAGAAAATATGACTGGTTTAGCTCGTGTTATCCGCGGTTATATGATGACAGCGTATGAGAATGTTCCATTATGGCATGAGCGTGATATTTCTCACTCTTCGGCAGAACGCGTAATTTTACCAGATGCTACAATCGCATTAAATTATATGTTAAATCGTTTCGGTAATATCGTTAAAAACTTAACTGTATACCCAGAGAATATGAAACGCAATATGACAAGAACATACGGCTTAATTTATTCTCAGCGTGTAATGCTTACATTAATCGACAAAGGTATGGTACGTGAAGAAGCTTATGATATCGTACAGCCTAAAGCGATGGAAGCTTGGGAAACACAAGTACAATTTAAAGAGCTTGTAGAAGCTGATGAGCGTATTACGAGCAAGTTATCACAAGAAGAAATTAATGAATGCTTCAACTATGAGCATCATATGCAACACGTTGATACAATCTTTGAACGCCTTGGGTTAAACGAAGCGTAAAATTTCATATGGCACAGAATAGAGTCATTCTGTGCCATTCTTTATAAAAACATTATTCACATTTTTCAAACTACAGGGGGCTTGCGAAATGCAAAAGCTAGAATTGCTGTATGAAGGTAAGGCAAAAAGAATTTATCGTACAGAATCAGCAGATATGGTTTGGGTAGAGTACAAAGATAGTGCGACTGCTTTCAATGGGGAGAAAAAAGAGACGATTACAGGAAAAGGTCGTTTGAACAATGAGATTACAACTTTATTGTTCAGAAAGTTACAAGAAGTAGGAATAAAAACACATTTTGTAGAGAAGTTATCTGAAACAGAGCAACTTGTTAAAAAAGTGAGTATTATTCCTCTAGAAGTTGTCACAAGAAATGTAATTGCAGGAAGTCTTTCAAAACGATTAGGAATGGAAGAGGGAACTGTACTTGCAGAACCAATCGTAGAATTTTACTTCAAAGATGATGATTTAGGAGATCCGCTTGTAACGGAAGATCATATTCGTGTATTAAACGTTGCATCACCAGAGCAGGTAAGCGTATTACGAGATATGGCTCTACAAATCAATCAAGTGTTGATTGATCATTTCGCAAGCTGTCGTGTAAGACTAGTAGATTTCAAATTAGAGTTTGGTGTAACAGATGAAGGAAAAATCATTTTAGCAGATGAAATTTCACCAGATACTTGCCGTTTATGGGATGAAACGAGCAATGAAAAATTTGATAAAGACGTATTCCGTCGTGACCTTGGAAATTTAACAGAAGCTTATGAAGAGATTTTAAAACGTTTAGGGGGAATTTCACATGTATAAAGTTAAGGTATATGTAACGTTAAGAGAAAGCGTATTAGATCCACAAGGAACAGCAGTAAAAGGGGCACTTCATAGTCTTTCGTTCACAGAAGTACAAGACGTTCGAATTGGAAAATATATGGAATTAACAATTGATAAATCAGTATCTGACCTTGACGCAAAGGTAAAAGAAATGTGTGAAAAACTATTAACAAACGTTGTAATGGAAGACTTCCGTTATGAAGTTGAGGAGGTTGTCGCACAGTGAAATTTGCAGTCATAGTATTCCCAGGTTCGAACTGTGATGTCGATATGTTCCATGCAATTAAAGATGAGCTTGGTGAAGAAGTAGATTACGTTTGGCACGATAGAGAGAATTTAGATGAATATGATGCAATTTTACTACCTGGTGGATTCTCTTACGGTGACTATTTACGTTGTGGTGCTATTTCTCGCTTCGCGAATGCAATGAAAGCAGTGCAAAAAGCTGCTGAGCAAGGAAAGCCGATTTTAGGTGTATGTAATGGATTCCAGATTCTTGTTGAATCAGGATTACTACCAGGAGCGTTAATGAGAAACGAAAACTTAAAATTTATGTGCCGAACAGTTCAGCTGCGTGTGGAAAATAATGAAACGATGTTTACATCACAATATGAAAAAGATGAAGTAATCAATATTCCAATCGCGCATGGTGAGGGGAATTACTATTGTGATGAAGAGACTCTTAAACAATTAGAAGAGAATAATCAAATCGCATTCCGTTACGTAGAAAATCCGAATGGAAGCGTTTCAGATATTGCTGGTATTGTAAATGAAAAAGGAAATGTACTTGGTATGATGCCACACCCAGAGCGTGCTGTAGATGAATTACTTGGCGGTGCTGAAGGGTTAAAAGTCTTTCAATCTATCTTAAAACAGTGGAGGGAAACATATGTCGTTAATGCTTGAACCAAATCCAACACAAATTAAAGAAGAGCGCATATATGCGGAAATGGGGCTAACAGACGAAGAGTTTGCCATGGTTGAAAAGATTTTAGGCCGTCTGCCAAATTATACAGAAACAGGATTATTCTCTGTTATGTGGTCTGAACATTGCAGTTATAAAAATTCAAAACCAGTACTTCGAAAATTCCCAACAACAGGTGAGCGCGTTCTGCAAGGACCTGGGGAAGGTGCTGGAATTGTAGATATCGGTGATAATCAAGCGGTTGTATTTAAAATGGAAAGTCATAACCATCCTTCTGCTATTGAACCATATCAAGGAGCAGCAACAGGCGTTGGTGGTATTATCCGTGACGTATTCTCTATGGGAGCACGCCCGGTAGCTCTATTAAACTCACTTCGCTTCGGTGAATTACAGTCACCACGTGTGAAATATTTATTCGAAGAAGTAGTAGCAGGGATTGCAGGATACGGTAACTGTATCGGCATTCCGACTGTTGGCGGCGAAGTACAATTTGATCCATGTTATGAAGGAAATCCACTTGTAAATGCAATGTGCGTAGGCTTAATTAATCATGAAGATATTAAAAAGGGGCAAGCGCACGGTGCTGGAAACACAGTAATGTACGTAGGAGCATCAACTGGTCGTGACGGTATTCACGGTGCAACATTCGCATCTGAAGAGTTATCTGAAAGCTCAGAAGCGAAGCGTCCAGCAGTTCAAGTAGGAGATCCATTTATGGAAAAACTTCTTATTGAAGCTTGCTTAGAACTTATTCAGTCGGATGCACTTGTTGGAATTCAAGATATGGGTGCAGCTGGTTTAACATCATCTTCTGCAGAAATGGCAAGTAAAGCAGGTATGGGTATTGAAATGTACTTAGATGATGTACCACAACGTGAAACAGGAATGACACCATATGAAATGATGCTATCTGAATCACAAGAACGTATGCTAATCGTTGTGAAAAAGGGTAGAGAGCAAGAAATAGTAGATTTATTTGAGAAGTATGGTCTTGCAGCCGTTACGATGGGGAAAGTAACGGAAGACAAAATGCTTCGCTTATTCCATAAAGGTGAAAAGGTAGCTGAAGTACCAGCAGATGCTCTTGCAGAAGAAGCACCAATTTATCATAAGCCATCAAAAGAAGCAGCATACTTTGCTGAATTCCAGGCAATGAAAATGGAAACACCAAAAGTAGAAAATTATAAAGAAACGTTATTCGCTCTATTACAACAACCGACGATTGCAAGTAAAGAGTGGGTTTATGATCAATATGATTATCAAGTTCGCACAAGCACAGTTGTTACACCAGGTTCAGATGCAGCAGTTGTACGTGTACGCGGTACAGAAAAAGGATTAGCAATGACGACAGATTGTAACTCTCGCTACATTTATTTAGATCCAGAAGTGGGCGGTAAAATTGCAGTAGCAGAGGCAGCACGTAATATCGTATGTTCTGGGGGAGAGCCACTTGCAATTACAGATTGCTTAAACTTCGGTAATCCAGAAAAACCAGAAATCTTCTGGCAAATTGAGAAATCAGTAGATGGTATGAGTGAAGCTTGTCGCACATTACAAACGCCAGTTATCGGCGGAAACGTATCAATGTATAACGAACGTAGTGGTGAAGCTGTATACCCAACACCGACAGTTGGGATGGTTGGACTTGTACACGATTTAAAACATGTAACAACACAAGAGTTTAAGCAAGCTGGCGATTTAGTTTATATCATCGGAGAGACGAAAGCTGAGTTTGGTGGAAGTGAATTACAGAAAATGATTCACGGCAAAATTTTCGGTCAATCACCAAGCATCGATCTAGACGTAGAATTAAAACGTCAAAAACAAGTATTAGCAGCAATTCAAGCTGGCCTTGTTCAATCTGCTCATGATGTTGCAGAAGGTGGTTTAGCAGTTGCAATTACTGAGAGTGCAATTGGTGCAAATGGTTTAGGTGCTACTGTGAAATTAGACGGAGAAGCAACAGCGGCATTATTTGCTGAATCACAATCTCGCTTCGTTATAACTGTAAAACGTGAAAATAAAGAAGCGTTTGAGACGGCGGTAGAAGCAATTCAAGTTGGAGAAGTGACAAATACAAATGAAGTAACAATTCATAATGAAGAAAATGAAGTATTACTTACAGCAAATGTAGATGAAATGAGAAAGGCTTGGAAAGGGGCAATCCCATGCTTGCTGAAATAAAGGGGTTAAATGAAGAATGTGGTGTTTTCGGAATTTGGGGGCATGAAAATGCAGCACAAGTTTCGTACTACGGATTGCATAGTTTACAGCACCGTGGACAAGAAGGCGCAGGCATCGTCGTAAATAATGGTGAGAAAATCGTCGGTCACAAGGGGTTAGGTTTAATATCGGAAGTATTTTCAAGAGGTGAGCTAGAAGGCTTAAACGGAAAATCAGCAATTGGACACGTACGATATGCGACAGCTGGCGGAAGTGAAGTTGCTAACGTTCAACCATTATTATTCCGTTTTTCTGATCATAGTATGGCATTAGCTCATAACGGAAATTTAATTAACGCAAAGATGCTTCGTCGTGAATTAGAGGCAGAAGGAAGTATTTTCCAAACAAGTTCAGATACAGAGGTACTTCTACATCTCATTAAACGTAGTACGAAAGATTCTTTAATTGAAAGTGTAAAAGAAGCTCTAAATAAAGTGAAAGGTGCGTTTGCATATCTTTTACTAACTGGAAATGAAATGATCGTTGCGCTAGACCCGAATGGATTCCGTCCTCTTTCAATTGGAAAGATGGGAGATGCTTACGTTGTAGCATCAGAAACATGTGCTTTCGATGTAGTAGGTGCAACATACATTCGTGATGTAGAACCAGGTGAATTACTTATCATCAATGATGAAGGAATTCATGTAGATCGTTTTACAAATGAAGTAGATCATGCAATTTGTAGTATGGAATACATTTACTTTGCACGTCCGGATTCTAATATTGCAGGTATTAACGTCCATGCAGCACGTAAAAACATGGGAAAACGTTTGGCGGCAGAAGCTCCTATTGAAGCTGATGTTGTTACTGGTGTACCAGACTCTAGTATTTCAGCGGCAATTGGTTATGCGGAGGCGACAGGAATTCCATATGAGTTAGGATTAATTAAAAATCGTTACGTTGGACGTACGTTTATTCAACCTTCTCAAGAACTGCGTGAGCAAGGGGTTAAGATGAAGCTTTCAGCAGTAAGAGGCGTAGTTGAAGGAAAACGGGTTGTGATGATTGACGATTCTATCGTAAGAGGAACGACGAGTAAACGAATTGTTCGTATGCTTCGCGAGGCTGGAGCGACAGAAGTCCATGTAAGAATTGCTTCACCACCTCTTAAGTATCCATGTTTCTATGGCATTGATATTCAAACGAGAAAAGAATTAATCGCAGCAAATAATTCAATAGAAGAAATCCGTCAAATCATCGGAGCAGATTCTTTAACGTTTTTAAGTGAAGATGGATTAGTAGATGCAATTGGACGTCCATATGAAGGGAAATACGGCGGTCTATGTATGGCGTACTTCAATGGAGATTATCCAACAGCTCTTTATGATTATGAGCAAGAGCTTTTAGAAAGTATGAAATAAGAAGAAAAAAGCTTCTACTTCTTTTGATGTAGAAGCTAGCTTCTTTCTTAAAATGGCCCGCCCTGAATAGGGAGAAATTAAAAGACGAGGTGTAGATAACGATGGCGAATGCATATAAGCAAGCAGGAGTAGATATTGAAGCTGGATATGAAGCGGTATCTCGCATGAAAAAACACGTACAAACAACAATGAGAAAAGAAGTACTAGGCGGTCTAGGCGGTTTTGGAGGTATGTTTGATTTATCAAAATTTGCATTAGAAGAACCTGTATTAGTATCTGGAACAGATGGCGTGGGAACAAAATTGATGCTCGCTTTTATGGCAGATAAACATGACACAATTGGTATTGATGCAGTAGCAATGTGTGTAAATGATATTGTTGTCCAAGGAGCAGAGCCGCTTTTCTTCCTTGATTATATTGCTTGTGGTAAAGCTGAACCTAGTAAAATTGAAAACATCGTCAAAGGTATATCAGAGGGCTGTCGCCAAGCTGGTTGTGCATTAATTGGTGGAGAAACAGCTGAAATGCCAGGAATGTATTCTATGGAAGAATACGATTTAGCTGGTTTTACAGTTGGAATTGTTGATAAAAAGAAAATTGTAACAGGTGAAAAAATTGAAGGTGGTCAAGTATTAATTGGCTTAGCATCTAGCGGTATTCATAGTAATGGTTATTCTTTAGTACGAAAAGTATTACTAGAAGATGGAGAACTATCTTTAGATCGCATTTACGGACGCTTAGAACTACCTCTTGGTGAAGAATTATTAAAACCAACGAAAATTTATGTCAAACCTATTTTAGAACTATTGAAGAAATATGAAGTATACGGTATGGCGCATATTACAGGTGGCGGATTCATTGAAAATATTCCACGTATGTTACCAGAAGGAATCGGTGCAGAAATTGAATTAGGATCTTGGAAAATTCAACCGATCTTCAGTTTACTTCAAGAAGTGGGAAAACTAGAAGAGAAAGAAATGTTCAATATTTTTAACATGGGTATTGGTATGGTAGTAGCGGTGAAGGAAGAAGAGGCAAAAGATATCGTTCGTCTTCTTGAAGAGCAAGGAGAAACAGCTCGTATTATTGGACGTACTGTACAAGGAACTGGCGTTACCTTCAATGGGGGCACGGCACTATGAGTAGATTAGCAGTTTTTGCTTCTGGAAGCGGCTCTAACTTTCAATCTCTCGTTAATGCGGTAGAAGAAAAAAGATTGGATGCAGAAATTAGTTTATTAGTATGTGATAAACCAGAAGCACGTGCTGTTGGACGGGCACATTATCATCATATTCCGTGTTTCGTCTTTTCAGCGAAAGCATATGAGTCAAAAGAAGCATTTGAAAAAGAAATATTAAAGAAGCTAGAAGAGTATGAGATTGATTATGTTATTTTAGCTGGATATATGCGTTTAATTGGGCCGACTTTATTAGGAGCGTACGGTGGGAAGATTATTAATATTCATCCGTCACTATTACCGAGTTTTCCTGGTAAAGATGCTGTCGGTCAAGCGTTAGAAGCAGGTGTGAAAGTAACTGGAGTAACAATTCATTATGTAGATGCAGGTATGGATACAGGTCCAATTATTGCGCAAGAAGCAGTAGTTGTTTCTGAAGGGGATACGAGAGAAAGCTTACAAAAGAAAATTCAACAAGTTGAACATAAATTATACGTAAATACAGTGAATCAAATTGTTCAGTCTGCGAAAGAAACAACTGTTAACTAACATACAACCAGGGGTGAAGGATAAATGAAAAAGCGTGCATTAGTAAGTGTTTCAGATAAAACAGGAGTAGTAGAATTTGTTAAAGGTTTACTAGAACAAGGGATTGAAGTTATTTCAACAGGTGGTACGAAAAAATTACTAGAAGAAAACGGCTTACAAGTAATCGGTATTTCTGAAGTAACTGGTTTCCCGGAAATTATGGATGGACGTGTAAAAACATTACACCCAAATATTCATGGTGGTCTATTAGCGGTTCGTGATAATGAAACGCATGTAGCGCAAATGAATGAGTTAGGTATGCAGCCAATTGATTTTGTTGTTGTTAACTTATACCCATTTAAAGAAACAATCGCTAAGCCTGATGTAACATTTGCTGATGCAATTGAAAATATTGATATCGGTGGTCCAACAATGATTCGCTCTGCTGCGAAAAATCATAAATTTGTATCGGTAATTGTAGATCCAGTAGATTACGATGTTGTATTAGCGGAACTGAAAGAGAACGGTGAAGTAAAAGAAGAAACAAAACGTAAATTAGCAGCGAAAGTATTCCGTCATACAGCGGCATATGATGCGTTAATCTCTAACTACTTAACAGAGCAAATGGGTGAAGAAAGCCCAGAAACATTAACAGTGACATTTGAGAAAAAACAAGATTTACGCTATGGAGAAAATCCACATCAAAAAGCAACCTTCTATAAAGCACCATTCGCTGTAACTTCTTCTGTTGCATACGCAGAACAATTACACGGTAAAGAATTATCTTACAACAATATTAATGATGCAGATGCAGCACTTAGTATTGTAAAAGAATTTACAGAGCCAGCAGTAGTAGCAGTAAAACATATGAATCCATGTGGTGTTGGAGTGGGGACTGATATTCATGAAGCATACACACGCGCTTATGAAGCAGATCCAGTATCAATCTTTGGTGGAATTATTGCAGCAAATCGTGAAATTGATAAAGCTACAGCAGAAAAGTTACACGAAATTTTCTTAGAAATCATTATTGCACCTTCTTTCTCAAAAGAAGCTTTAGAAGTATTGCAAAGTAAGAAAAACTTACGTCTACTAACTGTAAATATTGAAAAAGCGACAAGTGCAAGCAAAAAACTAACTTCTGTACAAGGTGGTCTTCTCGTTCAAGAGGAAGATACGTTATCATTAGATGAAAGTACAATTTCAATTCCGACAAAACGTGAACCATCAGAGCAAGAGTGGAAAGATTTAAAACTAGCTTGGAAAGTTGTAAAACATGTGAAATCAAACGCAATTGTTTTAGCGAATGATAACATGACAGTTGGTGTAGGCGCGGGACAGATGAACCGTGTAGGTTCTGCAAAAATCGCAATTACACAAGCTGGCGAAAAGGCACAAGGTAGCGCACTTGCATCTGATGCTTTCTTCCCAATGCCAGATACAGTAGAAGAAGCAGCAAAAGCAGGGATTACAGCAATCATTCAACCAGGCGGATCAATCCGTGACGAAGATTCTATCAAAGTTGCGGATAAGTATGGGATTACGATGGTGTTCACTGGCGTACGTCATTTCAAACACTAATAGAGGATATTTAAAAAGTCCGGTCAAGATAACTGTCGCATGTCGTCGTTGCATTGCCAGTGCGGTACTCATGTAGGAAAGCTACATTCCGTGTCCTCCTGTCAAATGCGCCTCGACCTGCTCGGTTCTCTTGATCCTCTCTTTTAAACTTTTATTGATATGGATATTTAAAAGGTCCGGTCAAGATAACTGTCGCATGTCGTCGTTGCTCTTGATCCTCCCTTTTAAACTTTTATTGATATGAAAACAAACTAGGAGCAGAGCTTCTAGTTTGTACTTATTTAAGTATTGGGGGATGAAATATGAATGTTTTAGTAATTGGCCGCGGTGGGCGTGAGCATGCTTTAGCTTGGAAGTTTGCGCAATCTGAAAAGGTGGAAAAGGTATATGTAGCACCTGGTAATGAAGGTATGCGCGATGTTGCAACACCAGTTGATATTGATGAAAATGATTTTGATGCATTAGTTTTATTTGCTAAAGAGAATAAGGTTGAATTAACTTTCGTTGGACCAGAAATTCCGCTTATGAATGGAATTGTTGATCGATTTAACGAAGAGGGACTTCGTGTGTTTGGCCCAAATAAGGCGGCTGCTGTTATTGAAGGTAGTAAGGCTTTTACGAAAGAATTGATGAAAAAATATGATATTCCAACTGCGGCATATGAAACTTTTACAAACTATGAAGAAGCAGTACAGTATATTCAAAAAGTTGGTGCGCCAATCGTTATTAAAGCTGACGGCCTAGCTGCTGGTAAAGGTGTAACGGTAGCAATGACGCTTGAAGAAGCATTACAAGCTGTGAAAGAGATGCTACAAGATGTGAAGTTCGGCGAAGCGAGCAAGAAGGTCGTTATTGAAGAGTTTTTAGATGGACAAGAATTTTCATTAATGGCATTTGTAAATGGAACAACTGTGCATCCGATGGTAATTGCGCAAGATCATAAACGAGCTTTTGATGGTGATAAAGGTCCAAATACAGGCGGAATGGGTGCGTATTCTCCAGTACCACAAATTTCGGAATCAGCAGTTCAAGAGGCGATAAAAACAGTATTACATCCAACTGCTAAAGCGATGATTGCAGAAAATCGATCGTTTACAGGGATTTTATATGCGGGACTTATTTTAACAAATGATGGCCCAAAGGTAATTGAATTTAATGCACGCTTTGGTGATCCTGAAACGGAAGTAGTATTACCTCGCTTAGAAAATGATTTAGTTGATGTATGTAACGCTGTATTAAATGAAAGTGAATTAACGTTACAGTGGTCAGAGGAAGCGGTAATTGGTGTTGTACTTGCTTCGAAAGGGTATCCGGAAGCATATAAAAAAGGTGACATTATTAAAGGATTAGATGCACTGAACGATGTAATTGTTTTCCATTCAGGTACAGCGATGAAGCATGGTGACTTTGTAACAAATGGTGGCCGTGTACTATTTGTTGCTTGTAAGGCGGACAGTTTACAAGCGGCGAAAGATAAGGTGTATAAAGAAATCGGTAAAATTGAGAGTGATGGTCTATTTTACCGAAGTGATATAGGATATCGTGCAATTGGTCATGAGATGACGAGAAGCTAGTAATATTAAATGTTTTAGCGGTAAGAAAAGCGGAGAATGAGGTAGTTCATTCTCCGCTTTTCTTATTATTTTATTTAGGAACTTTTATAAGATCAATAATGTCAGGGCATTGTAATTGATAAGTTATTGCTGTTGATGAAACTTTCTTTGAAATTTTTCGGCAACTACTATTGGAATATTGAATTTTTTTGTTTTCTGTATTTCGGTCGCTTGTTTTTGAGTAATCAACATCATAATACAAAGATGTTGTCTCTCTTCCTTTTTTTACTGTTAAATCTATGATGAGAGGCTCATCTTTTTCGTTAAATCGAGTGATGCGAATGGAGTGACTCTTATTTGAATTATATTTTTTAATGAAGATATCTAATTTTTCGATATTGTAAACTGTGTCATTCTTTTGAATGACATCACCATATTTTTCGGCGGTTTCAAAACTATATTCTTTATTGGATGTATCAATTGTTGGTCGTTTATTTGAGCAAGCGACAAGATTGAATGAGAGTAGTGCAATAAATAATAAACTCGTTTTTTTATAGTAATGTTTTATAGGCAAAGCGAACCACCTCTATTAATAATGTTATATTTGTATTTTGCAATATAATTACAAAGAAAACATCATCATTGTATTAAAAAATCCCGCTGATTTCTCAGCGGGATTTTTTATGCATCTTTATCTTTTTTCAATTTTCCTTTTTGCTTTGCCATTTCTCGAAGTAAATACTCGATGTGTGCATTGACGCTACGAAACTCATCATTCGCCCATTTTTCGATGACTGCGTGTAATTCAGGATCAATACGTAATGGAAAGCTTTTCTTTTTAGCCATAATGATTTACAACCCTTTAGTATAGGCTTCCTGTATTAATAACTGGTTGCGCACCTTTATCTGAAACGATGGCAACTAATAAGTTGTTCACCATATTTGCTTTACGCTCGTCATCTAATTCAAGTACGCCTTCCTCATCTAACATATGGATTGAATCTTTCGCCATCTTCACAGCACCTTCAACAATCTCTTTTCTAGCAGCTAATACTGCTTTTGCTTGTTGACGTTGTAGCATTGCATGGGCAATTTCTGTTGCGTAAGCTAAATGTGTTAAACGAGTTTCTAATACTTCTACGCCAGCGATTTCAAGGCGCGCTTCTAACTCACGTTTTAATTCTTCAGAGATTTCTTCAGTATTTCCGCGTAACGTGATGCAAGTTTCATCTTGGAAATTGTCATAAGGATATTTTGTTGCGACGTGGCGGATTGCTGTTTCACTTTGAATTTCTACAAATCGATCGTAATGTTCAACACCGAACATTGCTTTTGCAGAATCAACTACTTTATATACGATAACGGCTGCAATTTCAATTGGATTTCCCTCAATATCGTTTACTTTTAACTTCTTACTATTAAAGTTTTCAACACGTAACGATACAGTTTGACGGAATGCGAATGGAATTGTTAAAAATAAACCGTTTTGACGAATTGTTCCTAAATAATTACCGAAAAACGTAATAACTTTTGCTTGGTTTGGTTGAACAATACCAATACCTGTAGCAAGAACGGCGGCTAAAATAATAGTTAATGCCGCTCCTATGAAAATTTCTTGTACAAGGAAAAATACACCGATAGCGGCTAAAATTAAAATCCCGATAATACCGAGAAAACCATTTACATAAAAAACTTGTTTTTCTTTCATATGATCGCCTCCTGATATAAAAATGATATCACTTTTATATCATTTTATGCAAGGGTTTTACACCTAATTTTCTGAAATTATTGATTAGGTATTTCTTATGTATATTTTGAGGTTTGAAATGAGAATGTACGTTCTATTTTGTGGTAAAATAAAGAAGACTTAACCGCCCACTGCAGCAGCTAAGTCCCTTTGAGAGCATCTTGCATCGTGACAAATGATTCAAAGCGGTTTTGCCAGGATTATATCTTCAATCGCTGACTCAATCTCTTTGTCAGAAGTGTCATAACTTCCATTTGACTTTGGTTTGTCGTGATTGGAAGTTTGATTCACTTCTTCTTTAGCATGTCCCTTTTCGGTAAAATTCATGCTAGGCATTTTAAATGCCCCCATATTCATGTATTTTCCGAATTTCCACATTTCAACAACAGGGCAGAAACGAACAATTCCCTCTGCAATTTTCATTGCACCAATCCATAGCAAGACGTTAGACCAAGTGCACCAAGGCTTGCGTACAAGTTTAGCGCTACTACAGCCGAAGAGGATAAGTCCGAGCGTAATTCGAATTAGGGCATTTATTGTACCGATGTTTTGCTTCATTAGAAAAACACTCCTTTTTATGAAAGTTGAAATAGATAATACTATTTCTCTTATTAGTATCCCTTGTGATTTTTGGGATATGTAATCCAACATTTGACGTTGAAAAAGATGTTGGAATGTGCGTGTGTGTAAGTAGCTTTTTTTGTTATAATGAAAGAATGCACAAAAGGAAGTTCAAAGTTAAATCCTCTCGTTTGAAAAACTATGGAAGAGGGAATTCCAAACTTAATTCTCCGTTTTAAACAAATATTTAAGATGAAGTTAAAAAAATCCTGATGAAAATAAACTGTTATTTTGAACAGAAATATATATAACTAGAGAAAAGAAAGGGTGTTTTCATGTACGATATTTCCGGGTGGAAACATGTATTTAAGCTTGATCCAAATAAGGAGTTAAGTGACGAACATTTAGAAATGATTTGTGAGTCTGGAACAGATGCTGTTATTGTAGGCGGAAGTGATGGAGTTACAATTGATAATGTATTACACATGCTAGTTAGCATTCGTAGATATGCAGTTCCTTGTGTGTTAGAGGTTTCTGATGTGGAAGCAATTACACCAGGATTTGATTTTTATTATATCCCAAGCGTTTTAAATAGCCGAAAGGTAGAATGGGTAACAGGTGTTCATCATGAGGCTTTGAAAGAATTTGGGGATATTATGGACTGGGACGAAATTTTCATGGAAGGGTATTGTGTTTTAAATCCGGAAGCGAAAGTAGCTCAGCTTACAGATGCGAAATGTGATGTAACAGAAGATGATGTAATTGCATACGCGCGTTTAGCAGACAAGCTATTACGTTTACCGATATTTTATTTAGAATATAGCGGTACGTATGGAGACGTTGAACTTGTTAAAAATGTAAAAGCAGAATTAAAACAAGCGAAGTTATATTATGGCGGCGGTATTTCTAATGCTGAACAAGCGAAGGAAATGGCACAATACGCTGATACAGTAGTGGTTGGGAATATTATTTATGATGATATAAAATCCGCGTTAAAAACAGTTAAAGCAGTAAAAGGAGAGTAGGTGCAGGCGTATATGAGTAAGACAGATAAGTTATTAAATGGTTTAAATCCGCAGCAACAAAAAGCAGTACAAACAACGAACGGACCACTTCTATTAATGGCAGGTGCAGGTAGTGGTAAAACACGTGTGTTAACACATCGTATTGCGTATTTACTTGGTGAAAAAGGTGTAGCGCCATGGAATGTACTAGCTATTACCTTTACAAATAAAGCGGCTCGAGAAATGCGCGAGCGTATTAATACACTTGTCGGACCAGAAGCAGAAGATATTTGGATTTCTACGTTCCACTCTATGTGTGTACGTATTTTACGACGTGATATCGATCGTATTGGTATTAATCGTAACTTTACAATCTTAGATTCAGGCGATCAGTTAACTGTAGTCAAAAAAATTATGAAAGAGCGCAATATTGATCCGAAGAAATTTGAGCCACGCTCTATTTTAGCTGGTATTAGTAATGCGAAAAATGAATTGTTATCTGCAGATAAATATGCGAAAAAAATTACAATCGCTGATCCATATGAAAAATTAACGAGTGATGTATATACAGAATATCAAAAACGTCTTCTGAAAAATAACTCATTAGACTTTGATGATTTAATTATGACAACGATTCAGCTATTTGAACGTGTTCCAGAAGTACTAGAGTTTTATCAGCGTAAGTTCCAATATATTCACGTGGATGAGTATCAAGATACGAACAAAGCGCAGTACCTTCTTGTAAAACATTTAGCAGCACGTTTTAAAAATTTATGTGTTGTAGGTGACTCAGATCAGTCTATTTACCGCTGGCGTGGGGCTGACATTTCTAACATTTTGTCATTCGAAAAAGACTATGAGAATGCGCAAGTTATTCTGTTAGAACAAAACTATCGTTCGTCACAAAATATTTTAAATGCAGCGAATGCTGTTATTGAAAAAAATTCAAACCGTAAACCGAAAAAATTATGGACAGACAATCAAGTTGGAAGCAAAATCTCATATTACCGTGCTGCGACGGAAAAAGACGAAGCATATTTTGTTGCGAAAAAAATTCGTGACGATATTCAAATGGGAAAACGAAAATATACGGACTTTGCAGTATTATATCGTACAAATGCCCAGTCTCGTATGGTCGAGGAGATTTTCCTGAAATCTAATATTCCTTACAAAATTGTCGGCGGTACGAAGTTCTACGATCGTAAAGAGATTAAAGATATTTTGGCGTATTTACGTTTAATTGGGAATCCAGATGATGAGATTAGTTTCGCACGTATTATTAACATGCCAAAGCGCGGAATTGGTGCGACTTCTATCGATAAAATTATTAATTACGGTGTACAAAATGGAATTTCATTAACTGCTGTATTCGATGAGATTGAGCATGTTGGTGTAAGTGCAAAAATAACAAAGGCAGTAAAAGAATTCGCAGGTCTATTACACAACTGGGTAAATATGCAAGAGTATTTATCTGTTACAGAATTGGTAGAGGAAGTTATTGAAAAAACAGGCTATCGCGATATGTTGAAAAACGAGCGTACTTTAGAAGCGGAAGGTCGTCTAGAGAACTTAGATGAGTTTTTATCTGTTACGCAAACATTTGAATCTCAAAGCGAAGATAAGAGCCTCGTTGCATTCTTAACAGACTTAGCGCTTGTTGCTGATATTGATCGTGTCGATGAAGATCCAACTGCGGGTGAGGAAGTTATTTTAATGACGATGCACTCAGCGAAAGGGTTAGAGTTCCCAGTTGTCTTTATTGTTGGGTTAGAGGAAGGAATATTCCCACATACTCGTTCTCTAATGGAAGAAGATGAAATGCAAGAAGAGCGTCGCCTTGCTTATGTAGGTATTACTCGTGCAGAAGAAGAGTTATATTTATCCAATGCACAAATGCGTACTTTATTTGGTAGAACAAGTATGAACGCTGCTTCTCGATTTATTACAGAAATCCCGGCAGAGCTAGTAGAATCGTTAAATGAAACAGCGCCAAAGCGTGAAACTTCGTTTGGTGCAAAAGGCAGAACGACAAGTACAAGTAGAATGACAACTACAACCACAACACGCTCTCGTTCAGCTTTCGCGCGTCCTGCAGCTAAGACAACAGGCGGCGAGCAAATTGGCTGGGCAGTAGGCGATAAAGCTTCCCACCAAAAATGGGGAGTCGGTACAGTTGTCAGTGTAAAAGGTGAAGGTGATGCAAAAGAATTAGATATTGCGTTCCCAAGCCCAATTGGTGTTAAACGTTTGTTAGCAAAATTTGCACCTGTGACGAAACAATAGGAAAGGAATGAGGATATGTCAAAAGAGATAGCAAAACAACGTATAGAAGAACTGCGTGATTTGTTAAATACATTTAATTATCAGTATCACGTATTAGACAATCCTTCTGTTTCTGATGCGGAGTATGACCGTAATATGCAGGAGCTTATAAAATTAGAAGCAGAGAATCCAGAGTTTATGAGTGAAGACTCTCCCTCCATTCGCGTTGGGGGGACTGTTCTTGATATATTTGAAAAAGTAACACATAAGTCACCGATGTTAAGTTTAGGAAATGCATTTAACGAAGGAGATTTACGTGATTTCGACCGACGAGTACGCCAAGGAATTGATGATGCGAATGTAAGATATATATGCGAATTAAAAATTGACGGACTTGCTGTTTCACTTCATTATGAAAAAGGACGCTTCATTCAAGGGGCAACACGTGGTGATGGTGTAACAGGTGAAGATATTACTCAAAATTTAAAAACGATTAAAGCGATCCCGCTCCGTTTAAATGAAGAAGTAACATTAGAAGCACGAGGCGAAGCTTATATGCCGAAGCGTTCATTCGTTAAGTTAAATGAAGAAAAAGAACAAAATGGTGAAGATGTATTTGCGAATCCGCGTAATGCGGCAGCAGGTTCAATACGCCAACTTGATCCAAAAATTGCAGCGAAGCGTAACTTATCTATGTTTGTGTACGGTCTTGCGAATGTAGAAGAAAAAACAATTCCATCACATAGTGAATCGCTTGATTTCTTAGGTGAACTTGGATTCAAAACAAATCCAAATCGTCGTACATGTGAAACAATCGAAGAAGTTATAGCTTATGTAGAAGAATGGCAAGAAAAACGCCCGCATCTTGATTATGAGATCGATGGAATCGTTATAAAAGTGGATGATGTTGCTCTTCAAGAAAGTTTAGGAACTACAGCAAAGAGTCCAAGATGGGCGATTGCTTATAAATTCCCGGCGGAAGAAGTTGTAACAAGATTAACAGGCATTGAATTAAGTGTTGGTCGCACAGGAGTTGTAACACCGACTGCAGAGCTAGAGGCAGTGCGAGTGGCTGGTACTATCGTTCGTCGTGCCTCTTTACATAACGAAGATTTAATTCGTGAAAAAGACATTCGAATTGGTGACTATGTTGTTGTGAAGAAGGCCGGAGATATTATTCCTGAAGTTGTGAACGTTATTTTTGATAAGCGTACTGGTGAGGAAGAAGAATATCATATGCCAACGCATTGCCCAGCATGTGAGAGTGAACTAGTTCGTTTAGAAGAAGAAGTAGCACTTCGTTGTATAAATCCAACTTGTCCAGCTCAAATTCGAGAAGGATTAATTCATTTCGTTTCAAGAAATGCAATGAATATTGATGGACTTGGAGAACGTGTCATTACACAACTCTTTGATGCGGATTATATTCGTACATTTGCTGATTTATATTCGTTGACGAAAGAGCAATTATTGCAGCTAGAACGATTCGGTGAAAAATCAGCAACGAATTTAGTGCAAGCAATTGAGAATTCTAAAGACAACTCATTAGAGCGATTATTATTTGGCCTTGGTATTCGCCATGTCGGAGCAAAAGCAGCACGTACATTTGCAGAGCATTTCGAAACGATGGATGCACTTGTGAAAGCAACGGAAGAAGAACTAAAAGCAATTAATGAGATTGGTGAAAAAATGGCTCAATCCGTCGTGACGTATTTTGATAATGAAGACGTATTAGAGTTATTACAACAATTTAAAGAGTATGGCGTGAATATGGCATACAAAGGTATAAAAATTGCTGATTTACAAAATGTTGAGTCGTACTTCACAGGAAAAACTGTCGTTTTAACAGGTAAATTAGAAGTTATGGGACGTAGTGAAGCGAAGAAGAAGATTGAGGCATTAGGTGGAAAAGTCACAGGAAGTGTTAGTAAAAGTACGGATTTAGTTGTTGCAGGTGAAGCAGCAGGTTCGAAATTAGCACAAGCAGAGAAGCATAATGTTGAGGTTTGGAATGAAGAGAGGTTCTTACAAGAGCTAAATAAGTAAGAGGTGCAAACTTACCATGAAAAAAATAGCATTAGCGGTATTAAGCCTTGGCCTACTCGTAAGTGGGTGTAGTGCAGGTGCCGATAAAGATGAAAAAGTGGTTGAGAAATCGGGGAAAGCAAAAGAGCAAGCAATCGTTCCGAAGTACGCTATTTCGGATGAATACTATAAGGCGACTATTCCATTTCAAGCAGGAGCTGCACGTGGTTTAGTTGTACAAGGAGTAAGTAATCGTCTTGATATAGATGAATTTGAAACAGGATTAATGCGTATTGCGAAAGAATCCTTTAGTACGAAAGATCATTTCTTTAAAGGTGGAAGTACTCTAGATACTCAAAATGTGCAGATGCTTGTTAAAAGAAAGCGTACAGATGCTGAACAAAAGGAACTAGAGGACAAATTAAAAAAAGATGCAGTTAAATTTCCAAACATTGGGTTAAACCCAGCGTTAGGTGGAGGATCTGAATCATTAGAGGAAAAGAATAAAAAAAATCCAATATATATTTCAAATATTTTAGAGCATGATTATTATGTGAAAAAAGGCGAATCAGATGAGCGCCAAGGCATTGTAATTGGTTTAGCGATGAACTCGGTTCATTATTACGAGGAAGAGCATGGTTATCCGCGTGAGGCTAAAATTGAGCAAGAAAAAATGGTAGCGGAAGGGAAAAAAATGGCGCAAGAAGTCTTGAAATTTATGCATCAAAAACAGCCTGAAACAAAAAACCTTCCGATAACATTTGCAATTTATCGTCAGGCTCCAAAGGCTTCACTCGTGCCAGGTAACTTTGTTTCTTATGCGAATGTTGAAAAAGGCAGTGAAACGGTTGAGGATTGGAAACAAATTAATGAGAAATATTATTTGTTCCCATCTGAACAAGCGAAAACAGATAATAAACGTGAAGATCTGGCGAGAGTATCGAACTTTAAATCAAAACTAAGCGATTATTTCCAAGGCGACTACACAGCTGTTATCGGTACTGGTATGTATAGAGATGATGAATTAAGAGAAATAAAGCTTGATATTCCTGTCCAGTTTAATGGGAAAGCAGAAATAATTGGTTTTACACAATATGTAGCTGGGCTTGTTATGGAATACTTCCCGAATTATATGAAAGTACAAGTAACGATTAAATCTGTAGAACGTCCAGAAGCGATTATTATACGTGAAGCGAAGCAAGATGAACCATTTGTGAAAATTTTAGATTAAATAGGAGGGCTGTTCCTTTATGGAACGGCTTTTTTTCTTGAGGAATTTTGTTATAATTTAAAATGTTATAAATAATGGGGGGCAAGGGGTAAAGCACATGGACGAATTAAGTTTTCAAGTCATTATTTTATTAATTGCATTCGGCTTTTTAGCAGCTTTTATTGATTCAGTTGTTGGCGGTGGAGGATTAATTTCGCTTCCAGCACTTATGTTTGTTGGTTTACCACCAGCTTCGGCAATTGCAACGAATAAATTAGCTGCAACGATGGGGACGTTTACGAGTGCAGTTTATTTTATTCGATCAGGAAAGGTCGATTTTAAAATTGTAGGAAAGTTAATCCCGTTAACTGTTATAGGAGCGGTCGCAGGCGCTTTAGTAGTAAAGTTTATTCCGCCGGATATTTTACGTCCGTTAGTGCTTGTGATGTTGGTGTTTATTGCCATTTATATTATTGCAAAAAAGGATTGGGGAAGTGTATCTACCTATAAGAAGATGACGAAAAGAAAAACATTAATATTTTTCTTTGTTATTTTAATGATAGGGTTTTACGATGGATTTTTTGGACCAGGGACAGGATCCTTTTTAATTTTTGCATTTTTATTAGTTGGTTTGGATTTTATTCAAGCGGCAGCATCTGGAAAACTTTTGAACTTTGTTAGTAATATCGTATCTTTAATTACTTTTTTATTTTTAGACGTAATTCATTTTGAATACGGTATTATTATGGGATTGTCGATGATTTTTGGCGCTTATTTTGGATCGAAGTTTGCAGTTCAAAAAGGTGTTGGATATGTAAGAACTTTATTTTTGTTAGTAACTATTTTATTGATTGGAAAAAACATTTTGGAATATACTCATATTTTGTAGAGTTATACGTATGTATAACTCTATTTTTTTATTATATTTTAAAAATTAATTAATTTTTAAAATATAAGTCTAGGAATATTTGAATAAATCTAAATTATCGTGTAGAATAATGTTGTAAAATGTAAACGTTTTTCTAAGGGGAGGCTAAAAAGAATGGTAGTAGCATACAAACATGAGCCATTTACAGATTTTTCAGTGGAGGCTAACAAATTAGCGTTTGAAGAAGGTTTAAAGAAAGTAGAATCTTATCTTGGACAAGACTATCCATTAATTATTGGGGGAGAAAAAATCACTACAGAAGACAAAATTGTTTCTGTAAACCCTGCAAATAAAGAGGAACTTGTTGGTCGCGTTTCAAAAGCAAGCCGTGAGTTAGCTGAAAAAGCAATGCAAGTAGCGGATGAAACATTCCAAACTTGGAGAAAATCAAAGCCAGAAATGCGTGCAGACATTTTATTCCGTGCTGCAGCAATCGTTCGTCGCAGAAAGCATGAATTCTCTGCTATTCTTGTAAAAGAAGCAGGTAAACCATGGAATGAGGCAGATGCTGATACAGCAGAAGCAATCGACTTTATGGAATATTATGGTCGTCAAATGTTAAAATTAAAAGACGGAATTCCAGTAGAAAGCCGTCCAATTGAATATAATCGTTTCTCTTACATTCCATTAGGAGTAGGTGTTATCATTTCTCCTTGGAACTTCCCATTCGCAATTATGGCAGGTATGACAACAGCTGCTTTAGTTTCTGGTAACACAGTATTACTAAAACCAGCTAGTACAACTCCTGTAGTAGCAGCGAAATTCATGGAAGTGTTAGAAGAAGCTGGCTTACCAGCTGGCGTAGTAAACTTCGTTCCAGGTAATGGTTCTGAAGTTGGTGACTACTTAGTAGATCACCCTCGTACACGTTTCGTGAGCTTCACTGGATCTCGTGATGTAGGTATCCGTATTTATGAGCGTGCAGCGAAAGTAAACCCAGGCCAAATTTGGTTAAAACGCGTTATCGCTGAAATGGGTGGTAAAGATACAATCGTTGTTGATAAAGAAGCAGATCTTGAATTAGCAGCTAAATCTATCGTAGCATCAGCATTCGGATTCTCAGGACAAAAATGTTCTGCATGTTCTCGTGCAGTAATCCATGAAGATGTATACGATTACGTATTAAATCGTGCTGTTGAATTAACGAAAGAATTAACAGTTGCTAATCCAGCTGTTTTAGGTACAAACATGGGTCCTGTTAATGACCAAGCTGCATTTGATAAAGTGATGAGCTATGTTGCAATTGGTAAAGAAGAAGGTAGAATCTTAACAGGTGGCGAAGGAGACGATTCTAAAGGCTGGTTCATCCAACCAACAATCGTTGCTGACGTTGCAGAAGATGCTCGCTTAATGAAAGAAGAAATCTTCGGACCAGTAGTAGCATTCTGTAAAGCAAAAGACTTTGATCATGCACTTGCAATTGCAAACAATACAGAATACGGTTTAACAGGTGCTGTTGTTACTAATAACCGTGACCATATTGAAAAAGCACGTGAAGAATTCCATGTGGGTAACTTATACTTCAACCGTGGATGTACTGGTGCAATCGTAGGTTACCAACCATTCGGTGGCTTTAACATGTCTGGTACAGACTCTAAAGCTGGTGGCCCTGACTACTTAGCACTTCACATGCAAGCAAAAACTACTTCTGAAACTTTATAAGAAATAGTAGAAGAGATCTTCGCAGTCTGCGAAGATCTCTTTTTTTTTTTTTTTTTTGAAAAAATTTCTATATGTGGATTAAGATAGATATAAGTAGAAAAACTAATAAAGTAATAAGGTTTACTTCAGTAAATAAGGTATATTATATTTGTTGAATAGATTCTCTTTAAAGACAAGAAAAGTAGGTGAACAAAGTGGGAAAATATCAATTGGATTACAAAAGTCAGGTATCTGTGGCAAAGTTTCATGAAAAACAGACGCCTGCCAAATTTGATAAAAAGCAGCAAATTGAAAAATTGCGTGCGGAGTATTTGAAAAAGAAGCAAAAACAAACAGATAAATAATATGTTACGTTTTTGATAGGAGAAACTAGTTCCGATTACCGTATATTACCATTCGGTAATTGGAACTAGCTAAATCCTATTAATATCGGGATAAACATGTAAATAGAAACAAAACAACGAGAAAAGTTGACTTATTAGTCATATTTTTTAGTATTCATTTTAAGGATTTCCTGTATAATACAATTTGAAAGAAAATCTATGGTTTGACAAGAAACACTCTTTTCGGTTTTGCTCACTGAAGGGAGTGTTTTTTTGTAGCCACAAACTCCTCTGTACTCATTACAGTTGCATATACTCCATTTAAACTAGCCAAAATTGTGTTAT
The DNA here is from genome assembly GCF_008042305.1 of Bacillus sp. AY18-3. Lineage (NCBI taxonomy): Bacteria > Bacillati > Bacillota > Bacilli > Caryophanales > Bacillaceae > Bacillus > Bacillus sp. AY18-3. Next base: position 25,902 of record NZ_QKQR01000016.1, read on the forward strand.
GAATATAAACGGCTGGTATAGTAGCGTTCTTAAAAGAAAGATCTTTTGTAGCACAAGCATCATGTATAACGGTACATGGAAAGCCGAAATCAAAAGCAGCCCTTACGGTAGCATCAATACACATATGAGTCATCATCCCGCATATGACGACGTGCTCAATGTCTAAACGTTGTAATTGTTCTAGAAGATCAGTTTCGCGAAAACTATTTGGATAATGTTTGAGTATAACGGTTTCTTCTCTAAGTGGACGTACGCTTTCATGAATATGTACACCCTCTGTATTGGGCAGGAAAAAAGTAGCGTCATCTTTTATTGCTACATGTTGGATATGAAAAATAGGTTCGTTTTTCGTTCTAAAGAGTTGTAGCAGCTGACGAGCATATTTGCTTGCTTCTATTGGATTACGCAATTCCATCTTTCCGTGTTGAAAATAATCATTTTGAATATCAACGAGTAAAAGAGCTGTTTTCATATATTTATCTTCCTCCGGTTTCATATTCAAATAATGGTATTCAATTTATAGAGGTGATTCTCCTTTTAAAAAATATGAAGGAGAAGAATTTTACATAACTTTAAAAAGCAATATTATATTGTGATTTTTTATTTGAAAATTTTAATAGAGAAATAATTAATATTTTTCTAAAAAATGTATTGACTCTTATTATTCTGAGTTCTATAATGAGAATTAATTAAACGACAATTAAATCGATACATTCTTATCCAGAGAGGTGGAGGGACTGGCCCTACGATACCTCAGCAACGGGTTTTTTAATACCGTGCTAACTCCAGCAAGCCTTATAAAAGGCTTGGAAGATGAGAAGATGTGACCGAGTACATATAAGTGCTCTCCTTCTTATCTTTACGGTTGATAAGAAGGAGAGCACTTTTTATTTTACCTCGAAAGCTCTACTTCAAGTTTTTACAGCATATAGGAGGCGAAAAAATGATTTCTTTTAACAACGTAAGTAAAGTATATGAATCAGGTGGGCAATCTGTTCATGCGGTGGAGGATGTAACATTATCAGTTGAGAAGGGCGAAATTTTTGGCATTATCGGTTTTAGTGGCGCTGGAAAGAGTACGTTATTACGCCTAGTAAATATGTTAGAGAGACCAACGGCGGGAACGATTTCAATAGATGATAAAGATATTACATCACTATCGACGAAAGAATTACGGAAGCTAAGACAAAGAATCGGGATGATTTTTCAAAGTTTTAATTTATTTAATTCAAGAACAGTGTTTGGGAATATTGCTTATCCATTAAGGTTAGCGAAAGTACCAAAAAATGAGATAAAAGAAAGAGTAAATGAACTGCTAAAGTTTGTAGGATTAGAAGATAAAGCAAACTATTATCCAGAGCAACTATCAGGCGGACAAAAGCAGCGTGTTGGCATTGCAAGAGCACTTGCAACATCGCCAGACATTCTTATATGTGATGAGGCAACATCAGCTTTAGATCCAGAAACAACGACAGAAATTTTGAACTTATTAAAGAAAGTAAATCGAGAATACAATGTAACAATTCTTCTTATTACACATGAAATGCATGTTGTGAAAGAAATTTGTCACCGTGTAGCTGTAATGGAGAAGGGAAAAGTTATTGAAGAAGGAAAACTATTTGACGTTTTCACACAACCGAAAACAAAGACAACTCAAAACTTTGTACGCTCCATTATTAATGATCATTTACCGGAAAGTGTTCTAGGGAAAATTCAAAATGGTGGACAGATTTATCGCTTAACATTTACTGGGGAAGAGACAGGGCAGCCAATACTATCATATATCGCGAAAAATTATAACGTCGATGTAAACGTACTGTATGGAAATATTATTGAACTCCAAAATGTGCTATTTGGAAATCTTCTTGTAGAATTGCAAGGTGAACAGAAGGAAATTCAAAAAGCATTACAACATCTAAGACTGCAAGTGCAGCTGAAGGAGGTAGAAGCTCATGCGAGTTGATTGGAGTATATTTTGGCCTCGCATAGTAGATGCGACGGGGGATACCCTCTTAATGGTAATCGTAACCCTTATATTTGCTACAATTCTTGGTATACCCCTAGGTTTACTATTGTATGTAACGAGGAAAGGAAACTTTTTAGAAAATAAATGGGTCTTTTCTATTCTTAATATCATTATTAATACAATTCGTCCGGTTCCATTCATCATCTTCTTAGTAGCTTTAAGCCCACTAACAAGAAGTGTTATCGGAACGACGATTGGAACAGCAGCAGCAATCTTTCCAATGACGTTAGTTGCGTCAATTGGTATTGCTAGAATGGTTGAAACAAATCTTGTTTCAGTTCCAAAGGGAGTCATTGAAGCAGCTCAAGCGATGGGTGCTTCACCATTTAGAATTGTTTTTGAAATTCTTGTACCAGAAGCGTTAGCGCCATTGATTTTAGGTGTTACGTTTATGACAGTTGGTTTAATTGAATTTTCTGCAGTTGCTGGGCTTGTCGGTGGTGGCGGTCTTGGTGACTTAGCGATGACATATGGTTATCAACGTTTTGATACATCAGTTATGTTCGTAACGGTCGTTTTACTTATTATTCTCGTACAGGTAGCTCAAAATTTAGGAAACTACTTTGCGAAAGTCTTTTTACGTAGATCATAAAAAGGAAGAGGGGAAAAGAAAATGAAGAAAATTTTAGCATTTGCATTATCAGCGATTGTAGGAATTTCAGCGTTAAGCGGCTGCTCAAGTGGAGACACGGGGGCAGGAGCAAAAGAGAAAGTAGTTCGCGTTGGCGTAACCGGAACAGATGGAGACGCTTGGGAAATTTTAAAGAAAAAAGCTGAAAAAGAGGGAATTAAAATTAAACTGGTTGAGTTCTCTGATTACACAACGCCAAATAAAGCGTTAGCTGATGGAGATATTGAACTAAACTCATTCCAGCACGTTGCTTTCTTAGAGCAATTTAAAAAAGAGCATAAGTTAGATATTACAGCTGTCGGTACAACGCAAATTGCACCAATGGGCTTATACTCTGAAAAATATAAGAAGGCAAATGAAATTCCAGATGGTTCAGAAATTGCGATTCCAAATGATCCAACGAACCAAGCTCGTGCATTAAAACTTCTTGATGCAGCTGGATTATTAAAGCTTAAGAAAGACTTTGGCTTATTCGGAGATCCAAGTGGCATTGCTGAAAATCCGAAGAAGTTAAAAATTACACCGGTTATCGCACAGCAAACACCTCGTGTATTAAAAGATGTTGCAGCTTCAGTTATTAATAACGGTGTTGCTGGTCAAGCTGGATTAGATCCAGCGAAGGATCCAATTTTCTTAGAAGATCCAAAGAATGAAAATGCGAAGCCATATATTAATATTTTCGCAGCTCGTACAAAAGATAAAGATGATCCAACACTGAAAAAAGTAATTGAACTATATCATTCAAAAGAAGTAACAGATGCAATTAAGAAAGAAACAAATGATGGTTCCATTTCAGTAGATCTTTCACTTGAGGAGCTTGAAAAAATCGTAAAATAATTATTGGGTTTAACGATTAACAGTAGGAACCCCTCCGCTGTTAGCTCGTTCAACATATAATTTACTTAACAAACAAAACCCTAATTCTGTACCTTCCAATTCTGTATAACGTAGAATCCAATGTTTGTTAAGTAGAGTGATGGACCAGGAGTTTTCCTGGTCTTTTTTTATGAATGAAAGTAGCTAGCGAATAGTAAGGTAATCCAAATTATAAAAGGGTAAGCAAATAAGCTAAAAATGAGTGTAATTACGAATTGTTTTTTATGAATGAGGTGTTTTTCGAATGAAAAAAAGAAAATAGAAAAAATCATAATGAAAACGGCTGATATTACGCCAGGATTATATGAACGATAAATGAAAAACAAAATAATATGTTGAACAGAGTTGAAGAATATCGCCCCCTGTATAAAAATAATCCAGTATATAGAAGACAAGAAGTTTAGTTGATATAGAAAGACGATAAGTAAGACAAAGATTGTTAATACGAAAATCGCAATGAAAAATTGTCGGCTTGTTATAAAATGAATTGAAAATTGATTAGCAAGATATTGTGGCATTTGAAAAGATTCTTCAAGGTTATGAACGAAAAATAATAAAGGAATGATCCAGGGTATAATAGTTGAATGTTTTTTCATCAACTTACATCACTCCAATAAAATATAGAAAGCCTAAAAAAGGCCCTCTATACAGGGATAGTTATTCAATTATGATACTTTTTAAATTATCCTCATGATGCTCTTGTTTTTTCGGATAAGTAGCTAGTTCTTCTTGCAAAATGTTTAGTACTTGCTTAGCTGATTGCTGGATTGGGGCAGGTAACTCTTCTAATATATTCATACCGACTTTTATTTTTGTATGAATTACCTTCCTTAGTAGTTCCTCACGCATGCACTACACCTCCAAATCGAATGTTTAGTACATCATCTTCGAATTTTGCTCCTTGAATAGAAAGGTGTGTTAACGTTTTTGGTAATGTGATGTTCCGTTTCACAGAACCTGAACGAATGATAAGTTCATCACCTTTTTGATTTAATGAAAGTTCACTTTTGTTTGAGAAGGGAATGGAGAGAACGAAAATATACTCATCGCCATCTTTTTTTACATATTGAGTGCGACCGTTAAATTTCACTTCCGTAGGAGAAGAATCTGATTTAAATAAAGCATCTCCTACACGCTCTAACATAGACAAACCGACAACCTCTTGTTCAAACATAGGAGCTTCGTAAATAGGAAGCGGCTGAAAACTATCTTGAATCAATGTTTTATATTTCTTTTGAGTATCTTTCCATGCTTGAAAATAAGGATCGGTGACAGTGTTAGGGATGACGCGATTAATCATAATGGCATCCACGTTATAATCGTATAAGTTTAAATACGTAAAGCTGCGCTGAGCTTCTTTAATGACCATCTTTTCAGGATTTACAACGATGCGGATACTTGTTATGTCTCGGTTTGATAAAATATCTCTCATTTCTCCAAGTTGTTCAAGTGTATTCGTTAATTCGTCCATAATATCATCGGTTGGAAGGGGGACACCAAGAAGTGGTTGAGCTACAGGACGAACAACTTTTAAAACTTTTCTTTTAATAGGAAAGAGTTTTTCCATCCACCAGCCGAGCATATCTGGAAAGCTGAGCATTGCTAATGTTTCTCCTGTTGGAGCGCAATCAATGATGATAACATCATATGTGTTTTGTTTATAATAATCGAGTACGCGAAGTAAGCTAATTAAATCTTCCATACCAGGAAACATTGTTAATTCTTCTGTTGTAATATCATCAGCTGCTTTGGAAGTGAAGAGTAGTGTAATATATTTCTGTAATTTCCCCCAGCCTTTTTCCATCTCATAAATCGTATTAATTTCTTGTGCCCACAAATTTTCACGAATTGCTAATGGCTCAGAAGATAGCTTTATACCAAATGAATCTCCTAAACTATGAGCAGGATCTGTACTCATTACTAATGTTTTTAATCCTTGTTTTGCGCTTTGAAGTGCTGTTGCTGCTGAAATGCTAGTTTTTCCTACGCCGCCTTTACCTGTATACAAAATAATTCTCATTATTCTATCCCCTTTGTTTCGAGTATCGAATATTACGAGTACCGAAATAAAATGTTGAATAAAAACCCAACTAGGGTTTTATTCAATCGGAATGTTTTTCATTTTAGGTGTAGAAACCTTTTCTTCTGTTTTTTGCTGTGACGTAGCAATGTGATTCATGATCTTTTGGAAGATTTGTAGTAAGAATGCTTTTTCTGCTTCTGATAATGCTTCTGTCACTAGGCTAAAGTAATGGGCTGCATTTTGTTTTACTTCTTGAACGAGCATTACGCCGTTTTCTGTTAAACGAATTAATACAATGCGTCGGTCGTTTTCATCACGGTACCTTTCAATATATCCCTTTTTTACGAGGCGATTTACAACACCTGTCGTTGTACTCATCGGTATATCAAGAAGGTCAGCGATTTTTGTCATTGTAATATCTGTATTTCGCTCCATCCAAAGTAAACAAAATACTTCTGTTTTAGAAAGTGTTAAATCTAGGCTTACCCATTCTTCAGGATAAAAAAGTTTCTTGGCGTTATCTAGCAGTAAGTCTAAAAAATGTTCGTATTGCAACAATTATTTCCACTCCCGTATATTTCGAGGTTCGTAATATTTGTTTTTATTTTATGAAGAATTGAAATAAATGTCAATAGTTTTAACTGTTTTTTCAGATTAGACAGAAAACTAACTTTAAAATAGTATTCTTTTATGATAGATTTATAAATATAAAACTAGAATTTACATAAAAATCCATCATAGTAAATATACTTATCTATAATGGATGTACAGCTAACGAGGGGGAGAACAATGAGAAGACGTAATACGCAAGCGTTCACGTTTTTAGCATGGACTTCATTTGTTTGTGCACTTTCAGGTATGCTAATTGGAATTTATACGTTAGATGAAACGCTTAGTGTAAAAGGATATTATTTAATTGGAACATTATTTTTAACGATGTCTTGTTTTGTATTACAAAAAACAATTCGTGATAATGAAGAAGATAACGAGAGATTTCCGAAAAATAAACCGTTAGATAAAGAGTAAATCGTAAAGAAAGGCATTTGCCTTTCTTTTTTTATGTAAAAATGCAGTAAGTGCCGTGTGTTGACTTGCTTGAAGTACTGAAAATTTGGTATCATCAATAGTATTGTAGATTGAACGATATATTATGGAGGTGGCCTAGCCGTGTCAAGAATTTCCGTTGAGAATGTAAAGCACGTAGCACATTTAGCACGTCTTGCAATTACTGATCAAGAAGCTGAAAAATTTCAAAAACAACTAGATGCAATTGTTACATTTGCAGAACAGTTAAATGAATTAGATACAACTGATGTAAAACCAACAACTCATGTATTAACTATGAAAAATGTTATGCGTGAAGATGTACCAGAAAAAGGTTTACCAGTCGAAGAAGTATTAAAAAATGCACCGGATCACAAAGATAATCAAATCCGTGTTCCAGCAGTATTAGAATAGAGGAGGGGAATTTCGATGTCATTATTTGATCATTCCGTATCAGAGTTACATAAGAAGTTAAACAACAAAGAAATTTCCGTTACGGATTTAGTAGAAGAATCTTACAAACGTATTGCGGATGTTGAAGATAACGTGAAAGCTTTTCTTACATTAGATGAAGAAAACGCACGCGCGAAAGCGAAAGAATTAGACGCGAAAATTGGTGCTGAAGATAATGGTTTATTATTCGGTATGCCAATTGGTGTAAAAGATAACATTGTAACTAACGGTCTTCGTACAACTTGTGCGAGCAAAATGTTAGCAAACTTTGATCCAATTTATGATGCAACAGTTGTGCAAAAGCTAAAAGCTGCTGACACAGTTACAATCGGTAAGTTAAATATGGACGAGTTCGCAATGGGTTCTTCAAATGAAAACTCAGGTTTCTACGCTACGAAAAATCCATGGAACTTAGATTACGTTCCAGGCGGATCTAGTGGTGGTTCTGCAGCAGCTGTAGCAGCAGGAGAAGTATTATTCTCTCTAGGTTCTGATACGGGTGGTTCTATCCGTCAGCCAGCTGCATATTGCGGCGTTGTAGGTTTAAAACCAACTTACGGACGCGTATCTCGTTACGGATTAGTAGCATTCGCATCTTCACTTGACCAAATCGGACCGATTACACGTACAGTAGAAGATAATGCATACTTATTACAAGCTATTTCAGGTATTGACCGTATGGATGCAACTTCTGCTAACGTTGAAGTAGGAAACTACTTAGCTGGTTTAACAGGCGACGTTAAAGGTTTACGCATTGCTGTACCGAAAGAATACTTAGGAGAAGGTGTTGGCAAAGAAGCTCGTGAGTCAGTACTAGCTGCTTTAAAAGTATTAGAAGGTATGGGCGCAACTTGGGAGGAAGTATCTCTTCCACACTCTAAATACGCTCTAGCAACGTATTACTTATTATCTTCTTCTGAAGCATCTGCTAACCTTTCACGCTTTGATGGCGTACGTTACGGTGTTCGTTCTGATAATGTAAATAATTTATTAGACCTTTACAAAAACACACGTAGCGAAGGTTTTGGTGATGAAGTAAAACGTCGTATTATGCTTGGTACATTTGCACTTAGCTCTGGTTACTATGATGCATACTACAAGAAAGCACAACAAGTACGTACATTAATTAAAAACGACTTTGAAGATGTATTTGCTAACTACGATGTTATTATTGGACCAACAACGCCAACTCCGGCATTTAAAGTGGGCGAAAAAGTTGATGATCCAATGACAATGTATGCAAATGACATTTTAACAATCCCAGTAAACTTAGCGGGTGTTCCAGCGATTTCTGTTCCATGTGGATTCGGTGCTAACAACATGCCACTTGGTCTACAAATCATTGGTAAACACTTTGATGAAGCGACAATTTACCGCGTTGCACATGCGTTTGAGCAAGCAACAGACTATCATACAAAAAAAGCAAGTCTGTAAGGAGGCGAGCATAGATGAATTTAGAAACAATTATTGGTTTAGAGGTTCACGTTGAGTTAAAAACAAATTCGAAAATTTTCTCTGCGAGTCCAACAGAATTCGGAGCGGAGCCAAATACACAAACAAGTGTAATTGACTTAGGATACCCAGGGGTACTTCCTACTTTAAATAAAGAAGCAGTTAACTTTGCAATGAAAGCTGCAATGGCATTAAACTGTGAAATCGCAACGGAAACGAAGTTCGACCGTAAAAACTATTTCTACCCAGATAATCCGAAAGCTTACCAAATTTCTCAATTCGATAAGCCAATTGGTGAAAATGGTTGGATTGAAATTGAAGTAGACGGTAAAAAGAAACGTATCGGTATTACACGTCTTCATTTAGAAGAAGATGCTGGTAAATCAACGCATACAGCTGATGGTTCATTAGTAGATTACAATCGTCAAGGTATGCCTTTAATCGAGATCGTATCTGAGCCAGATATGCGTACGCCAGAAGAAGCATATGCATACTTAGAGAAGTTAAAATCAATCATTCAATACACTGGCGTATCTGATTGTAAGATGGAAGAAGGTTCCTTGCGTTGTGATGCGAACATTTCCCTTCGTCCAGTTGGACAAGAGAAGTTCGGTACAAAAGCGGAACTGAAAAACTTAAACTCATTCACTTACGTACAAAAAGGTCTTGAGCACGAGCAAGTGCGCCAAGAGAAAGAATTGTTATCTGGTGGTATCATCCAACAAGAAACACGTCGTTATGATGAAGCAACGAAGAAAACAATCTTAATGCGTGTGAAAGAGGGATCTGACGATTACCGTTACTTCCCAGAGCCAGACTTAGTTGAACTTTACATCGATGATGAGTGGAAAGAAGAAATTCGTGCTTCGATTCCAGAACTTCCAGATGCACGTAAAGCTCGCTACGTTGCAGAAATTGGCTTACCAGCTTATGATGCACACGTATTAACATTAACGAAAGAGATGTCTGATTTCTTTGAAGCAGCAATTGAAGATGGAGCAGATGCGAAACTAACATCAAACTGGTTAATGGGTGAAGTGCTTGCATACTTAAACAAACAACAAAAAGAATTAAAAGACGTTGCATTAACGCCTGCTGGTTTATCTAAAATGGTTCAATTAATTGAAAAAGGTACAATTTCTTCTAAAATCGCGAAGAAAGTATTTAACGAGTTAATTGAAAAAGGTGGAGACCCAGAGGAAATCGTTAAAGCAAAAGGTCTTGTTCAAATTTCTGACGAGGGTACACTTCGTAAAGTTGTAACAGAAATTCTTGATAATAATGAGCAATCTATCGAAGACTTTAAAAACGGTAAAGACCGTGCAATTGGCTTCTTAGTTGGTCAAATTATGAAAGCTACAAAAGGACAAGCAAATCCGCCGCTTGTTAACAAAATCTTACTTGAAGAGATTAATAAGCGATAATAATAGTAACTTGTAAAGATTAAGCAGAAAAACACCCGTACATGGGTGTTTTTCTAGGTTAATCAAACGTTTGTTTAAATGAGAGAAGATCGTTTAAACAAACGTTTGATTAACTGTCAAAAGTGTAAAAATGTTTGTATAGCAACTATGGTATGATAGTTGCAAAAAGGTGGGAATAATGATAAATCTAGACATAGAGGTTTTTTTCATCTCATGAAATAATAGATAATTATTATTCGTTATATGTAAATTGTTGTGAGGAAATAGATGGACATAAATTTTTTGTCAAATAAAACAAAACCATTGAAATGAATATTTACTTTTGATGGACTACACGAATCGGGTTCTTACCGCCTGTTTGAGCGAGATAAAAGAAGGATAGGAAGATGAGAGGAGGTAGGCATGGGAATACTGAATAGAAGTTCGGTATGTTCTTTTTCAATATATAAAGAAATTTCCTGTGCTAATAAATGATGAAGCGAGCAAGAATTATTTATAATCCTACTTCTGGGCGCGAGCTATTTAAGAAGAGCTTACCGGAAGTATTACAAAAATTAGAACAAGCTGGATATGAAGCGTCTTGTCATGCGACAACTGGTCCTGGAGATGCGACTGTGGCAGCGAGGCAAGCTGCGGATCGTAAGTTTGATGTTGTTATCGCAGCTGGTGGTGATGGTACATTAAATGAAGTGGTGAACGGCTTAGTAGGACATGAACATCGTCCAAAGTTTGGAATTATTCCAGTTGGAACGACAAATGATTTTGCGCGTGCGATCGGTGTACCTCGTGCTATTGAAGAGGCTGCGGATATTATTTGTGAAGGGAAAACAGTTCCGTTAGATCTTGGTAGAGCGAATGATACATATTTCATTAATATCGCTGGTGGCGGCCGTATTACAGAATTAACATATGAAGTGCCAAGCAAGCTAAAGACGGTATTAGGCCAACTTGCTTACTATTTAAAAGGAATCGAAATGTTACCGTCATTACATCCAACATATGTTGAAATTGAGTATGATGGGAAATTACTACAAGAAGAAATTACGATGTTTTTAATTACGAATACTCGTTCAGTGGGCGGCTTTGAAAAGGTAGCACCATATGCATCGATTAACGATGGATTATTTGATTTATTAGTACTGAAAAAAGGTTCTATTGCTGACTTAATTAAAGCAGCAACACAAGCGCAGCGTGGTGAACATATTAACAATCCAAAAGTACTATACACACAAGCAAATCGAATTAAAGTGCATTCACCAGATAAACTAATGATTAACTTAGACGGTGAATACGGTGGAGATGCACCGATGGAATTCGAAAATATATATCATTGTCTTGAACTATTTGTTCCTGAACAACAAGAGGATGCCCTGTAAAGGCATCCTTTTTATTATATAGAGGAATTGTAAATTGGAAGTTAGTTTGATTTTTATGGTATTTTTACAATTCGTTTATTTTATATCCATACTTTATTGATACACTGGAGGAGATAAGAAACGAGAGGTAGGATGCTATGGAGAAGGTAAAGGCAATACTATTTGATAAAGATGGGACATTAATGGATTTTCATTCAATTTGGATAAAAGTGGCTGAAGAGCTTGTCGCTGAATGTATAAAATTATATCAACTCCCACAGTCAATGCAGCAGGCTTTATTAAAAGAAATCGGTGTGGATGGGGCATTTGTTCATCCTCGTAGTGCAATAGCTGCTGGAACAAGCCTCGATGTAGCAAAGGGGCTTTGTAAGTATATTACGTCATCTAAGGAAGAGGAAATGCATGAGTGGGTAAGTGGAAATTTATTTTCTCTTATGTATGAACACCGCTCCCATATGAAAATGACGGCGGATTTACCGAGGATTTTACAAGGTTTAAAGGATAGAGGATTTATTTTAGGTGTTGTGACAGCTGATGATTTTGCACCAACAGAATTATTTTTGAAACAATATCAATTAGAGTCCTTTTTTGATTATGTTGTAGCTTCAGATACATTTCCGGCACAAAAACCAGATAAAAGAATTGTAGAATCTTTTTGTGAGAAGTTTCATTTAGAAGCATGTGAAGTAGCCGTCGTTGGAGATACACCAACTGATTTATATTTAGCGAGAAATGGTGGCAATTGCTATGCAATTGGAGTACTGTCTGGTACAGGAGATCGTCAAACGTTAGAACCACTTGCAGATTTAGTAGTACAATCTGTTGGGGAGTTTATTTCTCATTCGGGTGAGTTGATTTGGGAACAAGGAAAGTCTAATGTGTAAGAAAAATAAGTCTATAAGGACTCTTGATGAGTCTTTATAGACTTATTTTTTATGTCGACATAGAAGGTATGCAGGATGAATGCTGGGAAAGAACGTTGGCACACATTTTGCAATGAAAAGAGAAAACAATGTAAAGAAAAGGATGGGGTACGTAATGAACACAAAAAAATTTGCTAAAGTAAATGAACAAATTCCTGGACCGAAAGCAGCGTCTTTATTAGAACGCCGCCAAAATATAGTACCAAAAGGAGTAAGTAACGGCATCCCAACGTTTGTACAATCTGCAAATGGTTCTCTTGTAACAGATGTTGATGGCAATCAGTACATTGATTTCGCGGGAGCAATCGGAACAATTAACGTAGGGCATTGTCATCCAGCTGTTAAAGAGGCGCTCCATAAACAAGTAGATCAATACATTCATACTGGATTTAATGTCATGATGTATGGGCCATATATTGAATTAGCAGAAAAACTTGCGGCATTAGCGCCGGGAAGTTTTGATAAGCAAGTACTATTTTTAAATAGTGGTGCAGAAGCGGTTGAAAACGCAGTGAAAATCGCTCGTAAATATACAAAAAGACCTGGTATTATTGCATTTTCTAAAGGATTCCACGGGCGTACATTAATGACAATGACGATGACAAGTAAAGTAAAACCATATAAATTTGGATTTGGCCCATTTGCGCCTGAAGTTTATAAAGCACCATTCCCGTACGAATATCGCCGTCCAGAAGGATTAACGGAAGAGCAGTACGATGACTTTATGATTGAAGAGTTTAAGAATTTCTTCATATCAGAAGTAGCACCAGAAACAATTGCAGCCGTTGTAATAGAACCTGTTCAAGGGGAAGGCGGATTTATCGTTCCGAGTAAGAAGTTTGTGCAAGAAGTACGCAATATTTGTTCAGAACACGGCATCTTATTTGTAGCGGATGAAATTCAAACAGGATTTAGTCGTACAGGAAAATATTTTGCCATTGATCATTATGATGTCGTTCCAGATTTAATTACGGTATCTAAATCATTAGGCGCTGGTGTACCGATTAGTGGTGTTATTGGGCGCAAGGAAATTATGAATGAGTCTGCGCCGGGAGAGCTTGGTGGAACGTATGCAGGAAGCCCACTAGGATGTGCAGCAGCATTGGCAGTACTTGATGTAATAGAAAAAGAGAATTTAAATGATAGAGCAATAGAATTAGGAAAAGTCGTAATGAACCGATTCGAAGAGATGAAAAATAAATATAATTGCATTGGTGATGTGCGTGGTTTAGGAGCAATGTGTGCATTCGAGCTCGTTCAAGATCGGAAGACGAAAGCACCTGATAAAACGTTAACAGCTAATTTGTGCGCAGAGGCAAATAAACGCGGATTACTCCTACTATCAGCAGGGACATACGGTAATGTTATTCGTGTGTTAATGCCATTAATTATTACAGGTGAGCAACTTGAAGAAGGATTAAATATAATTGAAGAATCATTGCAAGTCTGTTATGAGAAAGCAAATACTGCTCGTGTTTAAAAGTTAAATAATAAATCGCAAACATTCTAGCTGACTCTATATAAAATACAGAAAATTCACTTTATAATAAAGGTAGTGAAGTGAATCGATGGATTGGAAGTTAGGGGTGGCTAGGATGGTTGGAGAAAAGGAACGAGTGTTAATGGATTTACAAGATGTATTTGAATATGCGTTTGACGAAATTTTTGTGACTGACGAAAAGGGAATCGTTGTGCGTGTAAATAGTACATGTGAAAGGCACTATCAACTAACTGCTAAAGAGTTGGTAGGTAAGCATGTGAAAGAATTGCAGAAGGATGGTATCTTTTATCCATCGGCAACGTTAGAAGTAATTGAAAAAAAGAGACCGATTGAACTCGTTCAAACGACAAAATCAGGAGAGTATTTACACGTTCGTACAAGGCCTGTTTTTGATAATGAGGGAAATTTAAGAAGAGTAATTAGTTATTCACGTGATCTGACAGAGCTCTACCAATTACGTCAAAAGATAGAGGAAATGGATAATCAGTTAAAAACATATAAAAAAGAATTAAGAGAAACATATGAACATGAAGGACTTATTTTTAAAAGTATCGCTATGCAAAAAATAGTCGAGACAATCAAGAAAGTATCCGTGGTAGATAGTACAGTTCTCGTTTTAGGTGAGACAGGAGTAGGGAAGAGTCGATTAGTACGTCATTTACATGAAGTGAGTAACAGGAAGAATGAAAGTTTCTATGAAATTAATTGTGCGGCATTGCCAACGAATTTAATTGAATCAGAGCTTTTTGGATACTCAGGTGGATCTTTTACAGGTGCGAATCGTGAAGGGAAAAAGGGATTATTAGAATCAGCTCATAAAGGAACTCTTTTCTTAGATGAAATTGGCGAAATGCCACTTGAAATTCAAGCGAAACTTTTGCAAGTGTTGCAAGAAAAAACGTTTCGTCCTATTGGAGGAAGAGAATTAAAAAAGGTGGACGTTAGAATTGTAGCGGCTACAAATAGAGATTTAAATATGATGGTGAAACAAGGAACATTCAGGAAAGATTTATATTATCGTCTAAATGTCATTCCAATTGTAATTCCACCACTCAGGGAAAGAACCGAAGACATTTTGCCACTCATTTATCATTATTTAGAGCACTTCAACGAAAAATATGGTCGGAATGTAAAATTAGCGCCTAGCACATTGCAAATGTTTGTTGGTTACCCGTGGGAAGGAAATAATAGAGAAATTGAAAATGTGATTGAGCGAATTGTTATAACTGCTGATGATATCGTTACGATAGAAGATTTGCCAATAGCGATGCAAGAATCAACGGTTGAACAGTCCGGCCAAAGTCTCTATAAAATGTTAGAAGAAGTAGAACGGAATATTATTTTGAAAGCATATAAAACATATGGATCGAGTTATAAAGTAGCGGAGTTTTTAAAAATAAGTCAATCTGCTGCCACTAGGAAGATAAAGAAACTTATAGAGGAGGAAGAAAACATTGGATAAAAAAGCGACGTTTGTAAATGTAGAGAAAAAGGCGATGTATATAAATGGTGAGTGGATTACATTGCAAGAACAAATCGAAGTAAATAATCCAGCAACGAAGGAAATATTTGCGACGGTACCAAAGGGCGGGGTAACAGAGGCAAAGCAAGCTGTTGATGCTGCTCATGAAGCTTTTAAATCATGGTCTAAGTTAACAGCAGCAGACCGTGCAGTGAAGTTAAAAAAATGGTTCACACTTATCGATGAAAATAAAGAAGAGATTGCAGCGATTATGACGAGAGAACAAGGAAAGCCATTTGTAGAAGCACTTGGTGAAGTGAATTATGCCAATAGCTTTGTTGAATGGTATGCAGAAGAAGGTAAACGCGTATATGGCGAAATGATTCCTGCTTCTCATCCGAATAAACGTATTTTAGTTATGAAACAACCGGTTGGAGTTATGGCCGCTATTACACCTTGGAACTTCCCGGCTGCTATGATTACGAGAAAGGTAGCCCCGGCGCTTGCAGCGGGATGTACGGCAGTTGTAAAACCGGCAAGCCAAACGCCTTTAACTGCTTTGAAATTAGCTGAATTAGCCCATGAAGCGGACATTCCAAAAGGCGTAATAAATATTGTAACAGGTAGTGCGAAAGCAATTGCTGATACGTGGATGGAAGATGGGCGTGTTCGAAAAGTTTCCTTTACAGGATCAACTGAGATTGGGAAAGAATTAATGGCTAGTGCTGCACAAACGATGAAAAAGGTTTCACTTGAGTTAGGTGGTCACGCGCCGTTTATTGTTATGAATGATGCGGACTTAGATAAAGCGGTAGAGGCGGTAATCGGTTCGAAATTCCGTAACGCAGGACAAACGTGTATATGTACAAACCGAGTATTTGTTCAGGAAGAAGTGTATGAAGTATTTGCAGAGAAGTTTCAAAAGGCAGTAGGGCAGTTAAAAGTAGGAGACGGTTTCGGTGATGGAACGACTGTAGGACCACTTATTGACGAGAATGCAGTTTCGAAAGTACAGGAACATATCGAAGATGCTATTCAAAAGGGTGGAACAGTTTTATTTGGTGGTCAAAAGGTTGCAGAGCTAGATGGACACTTTATGCAACCAACTGTAATTGGATTGGCGAACGATACGATGCTTTGTATGAATGAAGAAACATTCGGACCAGTAGCACCAGTTGCGAAATTTAAAACGGTTGAAGAAGTAATCGAACGTGCAAATAATACACCATATGGCTTAGCTGCTTATATTTTCACAAAAGATATTAGTCAAGCATTCCAAGTTAGCGAAGCATTAGAGTACGGTATTATCGGATTAAATGATGGACTTCCATCAGTTGCACAAGCACCATTCGGTGGCTTTAAAGAAAGTGGTATTGGCCGTGAAGGAGGCCATTTCGGTATCGAGGAATATTTAGAAATTAAATATATTTCAGTAGGACTATAAGTAGTATACTAGAATCTCTATAAGGTAACAGAGAAGGAGATTCTAGTATGGTATATTGGCTATTATTACTTGTTACAATTATTTTTGAAGTAGCTGGAACAATTGCGATGAAACTATCAAATGGTTTAACAAAGCTCGTTCCCAGTGTACTTATTTTCGTATTTTATGGAATTTGTTTCAGCGTATTTGCTATCGTTGTCAAAAAAATTCATTTAAGTATCGCTTATGCGATTTGGTCTGGTGTAGGAACATTACTTATTACAATCATTAGCGTGTATTTTTTCAAAGAGCACATTAGCTTATTCCAAGCATTTTGCATTCTCTTTATTGTTTTAGGAGTAATTGGGCTTAAGGTTTCATCGGCATCATAAAAGGCTATCTTCCGGTGTGGAAGATAGCCTTTTGTTTTTATTAAAATGCCCAGTTACCTTTACGGAAGATTGGTTCATGTCTTCCGTCATCTGTAATACCATCGATATCAAGCTCAGCGGATCCGATCATGAAGTCGTTGTGTGTAATACTAGTGTTTGCTCCGTTTTCAGCAAGTTCTTCTTTAGACATTGTTTTTCCGCCAACTAAGTTGAATGCATAGGCACTTCCGATTGCAAGGTGGCAAGATGCGTTTTCGTCAAATAGTGTATTGTAGAATAAAATATTTGTATTTGAAATTGGTGAATCATGAGGTACTAAAGCAACCTCGCCTAAGAAGTGAGAGCCTTCATCTGTTTCTACTAAATGTTTTAAAGCCTCTTCACCAGTTTCAGCTTTATAGTCTACGATACGTCCGTTTTCAAATGTTAACGTGAAGTTATCGATAATGTTACCTGCAAATGCTAACGGTTTTGTGCTAGATACTTGGCCGTTTACACCTGTTTTAAGTGGCATTGTAAATACTTCTTCAGTTGGAATGTTCGCCATAAATGGTACGTTCTTTTCATTTAAGCTACCAGCACCAGCCCATACATGCTTTTCTGGAAGTTCGATCGTTAAATCTGTTCCAGGAGCTGTATAGTGAAGGGCTTTATAATGCTTTTCGTTTAAGTAATCAACTTTTGTATGTAACGTTTCATCGTGTTCTTTCCATGCTTCCACAGGGTTTTCTAAATCCGCACGAGTAGCTTTGAAAATAGCATCCCATAGTTTTGCTTCTTGTTCTTCTGGTGCAACGTCAGGGAATACTTTCGCAGCCCATTCTTTCGTAGGAACAGAAATGACACACCAGCTTACTTTATCAGCTTGTACGTAATCACGGTATACTTTCATTGCTTCACCAGCTACTTTATGAGCTGTTGCGATACGCGTTGCTTCTACACCTTTTAATAAATCCGGGTTTTCTGCATAAATAGACATAAATGCAGCGCCTTCTTTTGCTAATTCTTCACGAGCGTGTGCTTTCCAAGATGGGAACTCAGCGAATGCTTCTTCAGGAGCTAGGTCGAACTTTAAGCGTGTTAACGTCTCATCATTCCAGTCCACATATACGTGTTTTGCACCAGATTTATATGCTTTTTCTGTAACGAGGCGCACAAATTGTACAGCTTCAAGAGGTGCACTAATTGATAGTGTTTGTCCTGGTTGAATATTAACACCAACATTGACTGCAAGAGCAGCATATTTCTCTAACGTTTGTTCAAATGACATATGTATAATCTCCTTTAATTTGAAAGATTTCTTACTATATATAATACAAGAAAATTCAAAAAATATATATAAATATAGCGTAAAAAGAGAGCTCAAAATATATTGAGCTCTCATCGTTATTTAATCGAAGAAGCAAATTGTTCTACAGTCGTCGAATTGTGTATGCGAACACGCTTCATTTTTAATAATTCATCGGGTTCACCTTTCGTAATGAACTTTCCGGGTTTTGTTGTCGTCGCAAATTGATAATATTTCTTCGTTTCTGCAACAACTTTATCATCCACATGACCGAATGGATAAGCAACTGCAATAACAGGCTTACCTGTTATTTTCTCTAGCTTTTCCTTTGATTCTTTTAATTCTTCTTCATAGTTTGTAATTTTCGGCAAGTCTGCATGTGTTGCAGTATGAGATTGCATAGAGAAAATGCCGGAATCAACCATTTCTTTTATGTCAGATGTAGAAAGTGATCCTTCAGCATCGACATTATTAACAATCATATATTCTGTTGCTGTTGGTTTAAACGTATCATCTTTTAGCTTTTGTAAAATATGAAATGCATTTATATTATTTTTCATACCGTCATCAAATGTAACAAAGATAGGTTTATTTACTTTATTAATATCGCCCCAACGTTCAAAAGTTAGTAATGTATAGCCGTTGTCTTTTAAATATTTCATTTGGGCTTCAAAATTAGCAGGTGATACGAATAAATCTTTAATGCCTTGTCCGTGATAATCATCGATTGCATGGTACATAAGAACGGGAACCTTTTGCTCGAAAGTAATAGTAGATTTTGTGAGTGGAATGTTTTTCCCATCTTCTTTCATTCCTATTGCTTCAATTTGAAACTCACCGCGTTTTCCTTCAAATTCTTTTATGTCAAAAGGAAGTGTAAATTGTTTCTCCTTTTCTTTAGAAGAAAAAGATTTAGCACTTTCCTTCCCATCAGCTGTGCGCCAAATTTTATATTGTACCTCACTTAAAGTATCCTTTATATCTGTCATATGAATAGTAGTGTTTGTAGATTCGTGTGTAATCGGATGATAAGAAATTTTACCTTGTTCTTGTACAGCCTCTTCTTGTTTCTTAACTTCTTGAACCTTTTTCTCTTTTTTAGGTTCCTGGTTTACATTGCTACTGTTACAGCCAGCTAAAATGGCAGACATACATAAAGCGATTGCTGCGTATTTTCTCATAAAATCACCTTCTATTGTGTATTATGTTGCATACGTATTTAAAATCCCCACCGCTGTAAGAGAGGTGGGGACATACCCTTGTTCATCATATCATTTTAGTAAAGTTTACTTTATCCCGCTATTTGTGGGCAGTAAGATCCCACCTCAGAATTCAGCAAAAGCAAAGAGGTTAGGTGGGGGGATCAACTGCCCGTAAAAGCCCGATTGGTGAGGGCTAATAATCAGTGGGGGTGAACAAAACCCCCACTGATCAAAGTTTTACTTTATAAGAGATATGAATTTTTCCATTGATGTATTAGGCCCTACAAAGTGGCGTTTAATTAAGTACTGTTCGTTTGGCATCCCTTTTGTAATGTGATTACCGTGATCAGTAGTTACTGCGAACTCATAATGTTTTTTTGTTTCTTCAACAGCTGGGTCATTATAAGAACCTACTGGATAGGCGAGAGCGATGACCTTTTTACCAGTAAGGGCTTCGATTTTTTCTTTCGAACTACGTAATTCCTCATCATAATTGCTTGAATGAGCCATCATCGTATGATTAGCAGTATGTGATTGAATAGAAAAAATGCCTGAATCCATCATTTGTTTTATCTCATCTGTTGATAGACGATTTGGTTTGTCTATCTCATTTGCAGTAAGGAATTCAGTAGCCGTAGGTTGAAATCTATCATCCTTTAATTTTTGTAAAATATGAAGAGCGTTCATATTATTTTTTCGACCATCATCCATCGTTACAAAAACAGGTTTATTTACACGATTTATATCATTCCAACGTTCAAATGTAAGCATCGTATAACCGTTATCTTTTAAGTATTGCATATGTTTTTCGAATTGCTCAGGTGGTACGTATAAGCCGTAATCCCCATCACTTGGTCCAGGGTATTTTTCAATCGCATGGTACATTAATACGGGTACATGTTGCTGGAATGTAATTTTAGATGTTACTAGATTTGTTTCAGTATGATCTTCTTTGATTCCTACTGTTTCAATTTGAAATTCGCCACGTTTTAAATGAAATGATTTTAAATGTAGTGGGAGGGCAAAGTCACGTTCTTTTTCTTGTGAAGTAAAAGTTTGTTTGTTTTCAGGACCATCAGCAGTACGCCAAATATTGTAACGTACTTGTGTGAATGAATCTCTTAAATCCTTTGTATAAAGCGTGGTGTTTTGTGCGTTATATTCATACGGATCCCATGTAATAATCCCTTGTGTTAAAGGCAGTTCAACCGCTTTCGCTTTTTTTTGTTCAACTGTTTGTTTCGCCGTTGCTTCTTTTATTTGTTTATCACTAGTGCTACTAGTGTTACAACCTACGAGAATAGCAGAAGAAAGTAAAGCGATATATGTATATTTTTTCATTCTATCATCCTTCTATTGTGTTTTAATTATCATCACTTATGTCTTGAAATTATCATTCGTATAAGTGACAATAATTCAAATTTTCGATTTTAAAAATTTGAATTATACCCTTGTACATCATATCACTATAGAATATAGAGGGGAATACATTTTTGGAATAATTCGGAAAAAACCTTATATTTTTCTGGTGAGGTTTACATAAAAATACATATAGAAGAAAGTAAAAAAACTCCACCTAAATTTCCTTTTGAAAAAGGAGAAGTAAGGTGGAGTTTTTTATTATATAAACAATCCAGCGATTGTTGCAGATAAGATAGAAGCAAGTGTTGATGCAAATAACATTTTCCAACCGAATCTAGATACGACACTTCCCTGTTTTTCAGAAAGAGCACGGATTGTCCCAACGATCGCACCAATTTGGCTAATACTTGCGAAGCTAATTAAGAATACTGTAACGATTCCGACTGTACGTGGAGATAATGTTGATGCAACACCTTTTAAATCAAGGATTGCTACAAATTCGTTTAATACAATCTTCGTACCCATAATTCCACCAGCTGGGATAATATCTTGAGTTGGAATACCCATTAAGAATGCGAATGGAGCAAGTATATAACCGAAGATTTGTTGTAAAGTAACAGCATATCCCATTGCACCTGAAGCTGCGCTAATTACGTAGTTTACAACTTCCATCACACCGATGAAGGCAATCATTAATGCAGCAACGATACCAGCTACTTTTAAACCATCAAGCGCACCGTTAATCATTGCGCCGATAAAGCTGTCTCCGAATAAAGTTCTATCAAATTTTTGAATCACTTCATCTTCTTTCTTCGTATCAACTGGTGTTAATAGCGAACAAACGATTAAGCTTGAGAATAAGTTTAGCGGAAGAGCGGCTAGTACATATTTCGCATCTAACATCATTACGTATGATGCTGTAACAGAAGCAGAAACGGAACTCATTGCAGAACAACAAATGATAAACATACGGTTTTTGTTAAAATGCTGTAAATCGTTTTTAATAACGATTAACGCTTCACTTGAACCGAAGAATACAGAGTTTACTGCGTGGAATGACTCGACGCGTGGTAAACCAGTAATTTTTGAAATTGCACCGCCGACAACGCGAACGATGAATGGTAAAACACCTAAATAACTAAAGATAGAAAGTAGTGCTGAGAAAAATACGATAATTAATAATACATTTAAGAAAAAGACAAAATCTCTTTGAATTCCATTAAAGAGAAAATCGACACCTGTCGTACCAAGTTTAATTAGTTTGTTGAAAACTTTACTAATGAAGATGATAATTTGTTGACCAATTTTTGTGCCAAACATAAACCAACCGATTAAAATTTGGAAACCAATCATAATAGCAATTGCACGGAAGTTGATTTTACTTCTATTGTTTGACAAAGCAAAGCATAAACCTAAAACGACAAGAATACCGATAATGCTCATTACATATTGCATGTAGTTGCCCCTTTCAGAAGTTCGTATAAAGTTTGTACATAAAACGCTCGTTATATTACTAAAAATAAAACAAAGAGGTTTTATGTCATACGTAAGATGTCTGACCTTTTAGAAAAATAAAAATAAAAAAAGACCCATATGGATTCACTTTCATCTATGAGAGAAAGCTAATCAATATGAGTCCTTTTTTTGCACATAGGCTAATATTCATTAGTTTTCCCCATAGTCCAGCAATTTAAGGTTGCCGGGTAGAAACTCTCGATCCATATTATCGAATATATATGAGGTAACATCGTCCGTATTAAATTAGTAGTAGCGTAACATTAACAGAGAACTATCGTCAATAGCTTTTTTTCTTCCGATAGAAATAGACCATATAAGTATGATAAAATGTAACGCAGTGTTATGAAAAAGAGAGGTCGGAAAATGAGTACAAAAATGACGCCACCAGTTGAAAAAAATGATTTTATAGATGTAGTATTTGAAGATTTAACCCATGATGGTGCCGGTGTTGCGAAAGTAAAGGGCTATCCTATTTTCGTTAAAAACGGATTACCAGGTGAAGAAGCACAAATTAAAATTATTAAAGTGAAGAAAAACTTCGCATTCGGTCGTTTAATGAAGCTTCATACAGAGAGCCCATATCGTAAAGATGCAGAATGCCCAGTGTACAATCAGTGCGGCGGTTGTCAGCTTCAGCACTTAACATATGAAGGACAATTACAAGCGAAAGAAAAACAAGTACGTGATGTTATGCAGCGCATTGGTGGATTAAGCGATGTTCCTGTACACCCTGTACTTGGTATGAAGAACCCATGGGTATACCGTAACAAAGCACAAGTACCAATTGGAGAACGTGAAGGTGGACTTGTCGCTGGTTTCTATCGCCAAGGAACACATGACATCATTAATATGGAATCATGTTTAATTCAGGCAGAAGAAAACGATACATTAATCCAGGAAGTAAAACGTATTTGTGAAAAACACGGTATTTCGGCATACAACGAAGAGCGTAACAAAGGAACACTTCGCCACGTAATGGCTCGTTACGGACAAGTAACAGGGGAAATTATGCTTGTCTTCATTACTCGTACAGCAGAATTACCAAACAAAAAAGCAATCATTGAAGAAATTGCAGCGAAATTCCCAGAAGTAAAATCGATTGTTCAAAACGTAAACACGAAACGTACAAACGTAATCTTTGGAGATACAACGACAGTACTGTACGGATCAGAATACATTTATGACTTTATCGGTGACATTAAATTTGCAATTTCAGCACGTTCATTTTATCAAGTAAACCCAGAACAAACGAAAGTGTTATACGATAAAACGTTAGAATATGCAAAACTAGATGGTAACGAAACAGTAATTGATGCCTATTGTGGAATTGGATCAATCTCCTTATTCCTAGCGCAAAAAGCGAAAAAAGTGTACGGCGTTGAAATCGTCCCAGAAGCAATCGAAGACGCAAACCGAAACGCAGCACTAAACAACATGACAAACGCTGAGTTTGGCGTAGGAGAAGCAGAAGTAGTTATTCCAAAATGGTACAAAGAAGGCATAATCGCCGACACAATGGTCGTAGATCCACCGCGTAAAGGTTGTGATGATGCACTACTAAACACAATCATCGACATGAAACCAAAACGCGTCGTATACGTATCATGTAACCCAGCAACATTAGCACGTGACTTAAAAGTACTAGAAGAAGGCGGATATAAAACGCAGGAAGTACAACCTGTTGATATGTTCCCGCATACGACTCATGTGGAGTGTGTGGCTTGGCTTAAGTTGGTATAATAGGAAAGCAGTTGATATAGGAGAATCTATACCATCTGCTTTTTGGTTTATCCCGCTTTAATGGGCAGTAAGACCCCCACCTCAAAATTCAGCGAAAGCAAAGAAGTTAGGTGGGGGATCAACTGCCCATAAAAGTCCGATTGGTTCAACTAATAATCAGTGGGGGATGAAGAACCCCCCCCACTGATTAAAGTTTCACTTTATTGAGAGTTTGAAATTGTATTCATAGTGAGAGGATTTGAATTTGAAATGATAGATAATTTTTGGAGTGATTTACCACGACCATTTTTCGTACTTGCACCAATGGAAGATGTGACAGACGTTGTTTTCCGTCACGTAGTAAGTGAGGCAGGTCGCCCAGACGTATTCTTCACAGAGTTCACAAACTCGGATAGCTATTGTCATCCAGAAGGTATGAAAAGTGTACGTGGCCGTTTAATCTTTACAGAAGATGAACAACCGATCGTGGCGCATATTTGGGGAGATAATCCTGAATATTTCCGTCAAATGAGTATTGGTATGGCAGAGTTAGGATTTAAAGGTATTGATATTAACATGGGTTGCCCTGTACCGAACGTAGCATCAAGAGGAAAAGGTAGTGGCCTTATTCTACGTCCAGACGTTGCGGCAGAACTTATTCAAGCAGCAAAAGCGGGTGGACTACCTGTCAGCGTAAAAACACGACTGGGCTTTAAAGAGTTAAGCGAATGGGAAGATTGGTTAACGCATATTTTCAAACAAGATATCGCAAACCTTTCTATTCATTTACGTACAAGAGAAGAAATGAGCCAAGTAGATGCGCACTGGGAGCTAATTCCGGAAATTAAAAAATTACGTGACCGTATCGCACCAAATACGCTAATAACAATAAACGGAGACATTCCTGACCGTAAAACTGGACTGGAACTTGCTGAAAAATACGGTATTGATGGCGTAATGATCGGACGAGGTATCTTTAAAAATCCGTTTGCTTTCGAAAAAGAGCCAAGAGAGCATAGTAGTAAAGAACATTTAGATCTTTTAAGACTACAACTCGATCTTCAAGATCAATATGCAGAAGTATTACCACGCTCCATCACAGGGCTTCACCGCTTCTTCAAAATTTATGTAAAAGGCTTCCCTGGAGCTGCTGAACTAAGAAATCAATTAATGAGCACAAAATCGACGGATGAAGTGCGAGCATTGCTTGATAAGTTTGAGGCGAGTGTTAATAAAGATGGGGATAGTGAAACAGTGTGATTTTTGAAAGTTAGAGGGAATGGAGTGTTTGCTTCATTTTAATTAAGGTGAACCGTACCACAAATAAAAAGTAAAACCTAAGTAAACATAATCAATCTATTTCACCTGAATTTTGCGTAACATTCACGTTTGAGTTGCATAAAAAGAAATGGACTAACCTATATTAGGTTAGTCCATTTTTAAGTGTGTTAATTAATAGTAAATCCCCATCCTTTTTTGCTTTATTAATATCATCCTTAAATGAAGGAGCTATCCCACTACCAACTAAAATACTTTTTACAGTATTTGAAGGCGTTTCTATTGATAGGATCTTTCTTAATTTCTAATACAATAAATTCGTTATTAGAAGTATCTTAATAATAAATAAAATCATCCCCACAACCATTAATCCACCTAAGGCTACAAAACCTCCCCCTAAAATGTTAAAGTAGTAACTTAACGACATTCATTTACACATGCTAAAAGCATTACTATAATCAACATTTCAGGAGGCAAAACAATGGCAATGAGCAACAACGATATATTAAAAAGAGTAAGGTACGCTTTAGATATAAGAGATATAGATATGGTAGAAATCTTTAAACTTGGTGGTATGGAAGTAACGAAAGAAGACGTAGTTGATATGCTTACAAAAATAAAGAGAGCACCTCAGCATGAAGCTGAAAATGATGATGTGGTCGAAGATGAGTACGTAAAAACATGCGATATGATGATGTTAGAGGCATTTTTCAATGGATTTATTACTTTAAAAAGAGGGAAGCAAGATCCGAAACCAGGACAACCGGCACCTGTACAAAGCAAAGAGAGTGCGAATAACCTTCTTCTAAAGAAAATGAAAATTGCACTATCTTTAACGAGTGAGGATGTACTTGATATATTAGATAGCGTAGGCGTTACGGTAACAAAGGGAGAACTAGGAGCCCTATTAAGAAAGAAAGGCCATAAAAATTATAAAGAGTGCGGCGATAGATACGCAAGGAATTTCATTAAGGGATTAGGTATAAAGTATAGAGGGTAATGAGTCGGTTAACGCGGTAAATGATATAATAGGTAGAGTAGGGCGTTCGTATCCTACTCTTTTTTATTTGTAAAAATAATACGCTAGGTGATGAAATGGTACATACATATTTAGGTGAGACAATTAATTTTCATATAAATTATAAAAAGAAAAAGTCCGTGCGTCTTTTTGTAGATTCGTACGGAAATGTGGAAGTGCAGGCTCCGAAAGGGACACCTGTTGAATACTTAGTCCAGCTGCTGGAGGAGAAGTGGGATTGGATTCAGAAAACACGTAAGGAAATGCAGGAGCGAGCGCTTGGACCACAGGAAAAGGATTATGATCAAGGAGAGGGTTTTCTGTATTTAGGAAGTACGTATCCGATACAGATCTCCCAAGATACAAGTATTACGCAAGACAATGCAGTGTTTGAAGGAGATAAGTTACACATTTATGTGAAAGAGCTTAAGGATGAGAAAATCCAGCAGGCTTTAAAACGATTTTACTATAAGCAGTGTAAGTCATTAGTAGAGAAGAGTATTAAAGTGCATCAAAGTAACTTCAAAACAAAACCACGTTCTATTCGTATTACAGATAGTAGTCGCACGTGGGGAACTTGTGATTCAAATTTACAGCTAACATTTAATTGGAAGTTAGCGATGGCACCACAGCAAGTAATTGATTATGTAGTTGTTCATGAAATGTGCCATATGGTTCATTTGAATCATGATCGCTCTTTTTGGCGTCTTGTCGGGAAAATAATGCCTGATTATAAGGAAATGGAGAATTGGTTAGCGTTATCTAGTTGGAAGATGACGGTTTAGTGGTGAACTTTATATAGGTTACGGTTATTGTCAATACTTGTCGGTAAGTCGATATATTTCAAAAATCGCTGATATATTTGGAGTTGCAATCGATATGTTCAATGAAGAGAAAGTAAAAGGAGATGTCACAGCAGACATCTCCTTTTTTTCAGGTATATAAATCATCGTCCAAACTTCACAACAAAATCTCCGTCTACTTTCTCCATTCCATACCCATGATAACCGTTCGAAAGTAAAGCCTGCTGTCCAACAGCGTCACTCATCGGAACACTCTTAACATCCGTCCAATTTCTTTCCTTGCCTCCACGCAATTCCTTCACAAAAACATACCGCATACTCCCGCCATATTTTGCCTTCAATGCAGCAATCTCCATTCCTTGCGCAAACTTATCTTTTAAACTTGGAATGTTAAAAGGGGCAACGGTGCAGCAAACGTAATCGTATTTGCTATCTTCGTTTTGTAATTCGTCCATGATGACTGTTGCTAATATTTTTTGGATCCCATTTCCTCGGTTGTTCGGGTGAACATTTGAAATTTCTTGATAGATGACGCGATGTAGTTCGCTTTCTGCTATGCCAATATCAAGTCCTAAATGTTCGTCGTCGATAGGAGGAACGAGTAGGGCACGAAATGCGATGAGTTCGTTTTCGATAAAAGCACCGATCATCATGCCGTTTCCTTCTAGAATGTATTGAAATTCTTCTAGCGAGAGTGGCTGTAAGCGACTTTTATCCTCTAGCGCCTCAACTACAACGTTTTGTAATGATAAGATTTGTTCAATGTTCTCTAGTGTTAGTAATGTAACGTGAAATGGTTCGTTATTTTGTTTTAATGATCCTTTGTATAGAACTGTCATGCGTTAGTCCTCCTTTAGCGTACAACGTCTTGAAAGACGGTTAGTTCTTGTAATGTATCTTCGTTTATTTCAATGCCGAGTCCTGGCTTTTCGTTTAAGCGAATAAATGGTACGTCGTAATGTAAGTTTCCGATGTCTTTCGTGAACTTTAATGGACCTGTAAGTTCAACGCTCGTAATGATTTTTTTCGAGAAAGCGACATGGAATCCTGCGGAAGAGGCAACGGATGATTCGACCATGGATCCAACTTGGCATTCAATGCCTGCCATTTCTGCTTGATGAGCGAGTTTTACAGAGGGATATATGCCGCCGCATTTCATTAGTTTTATATTTACTTTATCAGCCGCGTCTAATTTAATGATTTGGCGCATTTCACGAGAACCTTTTAATCCTTCATCAATCATAAGCGGAAGGTCTGTTTTAGAACGAATGTGAGCCATTGCGTCAATATCGTCTGCGACAACAGGCTGTTCAATCCAGTCGATGTTTAAATGACCTAATGAACGAAGTGCCGTTAATGTGTTGGCGCTATTTTTCCATCCTTGGTTTACATCAACGCGAATCGCAATATCATTTCCTACACGTTCACGTACCGCTTCAATTCTTTTTACATCTTCTTTTACATTCGTACCGACTTTCATTTTGAAAGATTGGTAACCTTTTTGAATCATGGAAGCAGCTTCTTCAGCCATGTCTTCAGGTTCGGCGATACTTAAGACGTGAGTGACAGGGAAGTCTTCATGGTAGCGTCCGCCAATTAATTGATATACAGGTTGATTTAGTTTTTTGCCCATTATATCAAAACAAGCAATATCTATTGCGGCTTTTGCAGTAGGAACACCGTAAATGGTATTGTCCATCATATCGTGTATTTTCTCGATATTCATTGGATTTTGCCCGATGAGCGCAGGAGCAAGTGTATGTTTTAAAGTATGGAAAGTACTTTCCCATGATTCGCCTGTAACGTGATCATCAGCAACGCCCTCACCGTAACCGATAATGCCTTCATCTGTTTCCATTTTGACGATAATAGAAGGCATGTCAGAATAAGAACCATAACTAATAACAAACGGATCGCGAAGTGGTAAACGAATTGCGTAAAGATGAATAGCTGTAATTTTCATTAGGTAGAGACCCCTTCCTGTTTACAATAGTTTTGTACATTTGATATAGTTGACGTTAAATAGTCGTTAATTAATGATAAGGAGTTAGAGAAATGATGATAAAAATTGCAGTTGTCGGTTCAAAAGAGTTTATGGAGACACTTTTACCTGTCGCTCATAAACTAGAAGAAATAGAGATTGATCCATATATTTACCTTCATCCGGCGGAATCTTCTGAACTTTTAAAGCGTTTAAAGCCGTGTGATTTCATCTTTTTCTCAGGTGCTTTACCTTATTATATGGCAAAAGAAATAAGAGAACAATTACGAATTCCAAGTACGTACTTACAGCAAGACGAGACAACTGTCGCATCTTCCATTCTTTCTGTCATGTATCACCAACGTATTCAACCACATAAAATTTCAATTGATTTAGTAGACCGCTCATTCATTACAAATGTGTTCCATGATATCGGTATAAAAGAAAGTCCACAAGTGTTAGATTATGAAAATATGCTGTGGAGTAAAGATGAAATAAATAGAGTTATTGATTTTCATGTAGCTAAATATCAATCTGGAGATGCTCATTTAGCTTTAACTAGTATTCACGCTGTCTATGATGAACTTCAAAAAATAGGTATTCCTTCAGAGCGTATGATAGATCCGAAGCAATCCATTATACATGGGTTAAAAGATGCGAAAATAAAAGCTGAGTTAGCAAAAAGCCATTCAGCTACTGTTGGTGCTTGTATGATTTCTTCTTTAGAATTACGAGAAGGTTTGCTTGAGCAATTAGATGCTATTTCAAAAGAACTACGGGGTTCATTTAAAAAAGTTGATGAAATGACGTTCATTTTGTATACGACTCGTGGTGATATTGAATCGATTATAAAAACAAATATGATAAATAATTTATTTGCGAGTATAGAAGGAACAATAGCTATTGGATTTGGTTACGGAAAAACTGTGAAAGAAGCGGAGCAAAATGCTAAAATTGCTCAAAGTTTCGCGAAGAATAATCCAATAGACCACTGTTTTTATATACTAACAAGTGATAAAGAACTATTTGGTCCGTTCCCGAAAGAACAGAGAGTACAAAGTTTGAAGAATGACAACCCAGAACTCATGAAAATAGCGAAGGAAACGAAACTTAGTCCAGCCAACTTGTCAAAAATTATTCAATTTAGTCAATCACATCCATCATTGAAGTTTACAGCAGCGGATCTTTCTGAATACTTACAAGTGACTCGCCGATCAACAGAAAGGTTATTAAAGAAACTAGTTGATTATGGGTATGCTCATATTTGCGGCGAGGAAATGCCCTATCAACAAGGGCGCCCTCGCGCAATATATGAAATGAATTTACCGGTATCTCTAAGCTTCTAGTTGAGCCTTTTGTTTTTTTAGTAGTTCCGCTTTTTCAATGTCTGATAGTTTCGTAATTGTGAGACCAGTTAGGCCGTAAATGATTGAAATAATAGGTACGATGAAATTCAATATAGCATAAGGAGCATATTCGAATGCGCCAACTCCAAGTGTTGCGAGTATAAATACACCACATGTATTCCAAGGTACGAAAACAGAAGTTAATGTTCCGCCATCTTCTAATGCTCTGGATAAATTTTTAGAATGTAGTCCTTTTTCTGTGTATGCATTTGCGTACATTCTTGAAGGAACAACAATCGAAATATATTGTTCAGAGCAAGTAAGGTTGGTTGCAAAGCAAGATGCGATAGTAGAAGCGATAAGTCCTTTTGCTGATGTCGCTAATTTTAAAATTTGATTTACAATTGCGCGAAGAATACCAGTATGTTCTAATACTCCTCCAAAGGTCATAGCGACAATTGTCATCGAAACTGTATTCATCATCGAATTTAAGCCACCGCGGTTAAAGAGTTCGTCTACTAGCTTGTTGCCAGTGTCTATGACAAATCCATTTTGGAGTGCACCGACAGACGCGGAGACAGAACCACCTTGAATAAAGACTTGTGATAAAAATCCTAAAATTATACCTACGAGAATAGCTGGTATAGCAGGAACTTTTTTAGCGACCAATACCATAACGACTACAGGTATGATTAGTAGGAGAGGGGAGATAACAAAGTTTTGTTGCAATACTTGTAACGTTTGATCGATACCTTTTGCATCAATATTGTTAGCGCCAAAATTTCTTCCTAAGAATGCATAAACGATAAGAGTAATAATTAAACCTGGAATTGTAGTAAATAACATATGACGAATATGTGTGAATAAATCTGTATTTGTTAATCCTGCGGCTAAGTTTGTTGTGTCTGAAAGCGGTGACATTTTATCGCCGAAGTAAGAACCGGAAATGATAGCACCGGCAACCATTGGGGCTGGGATTCCCATACTTAGGCCAATTCCCATTCCTGCAACACCAATTGTTCCCATTGTAGACCAAGAGCTACCGATAGCTAATGCAACAATAGAACAAATAATTGTAATTGAAACTAAAAATAGTGATGGAGTTAAAAGATTTAAACCGTAATAAATCATTGTTGCGACGATTCCGCCGCCAATCCAAGCACCAATCGTTAAACCTACTAGAATAATGATAACGATAGCGGGTAATGCGAGGCGAATTCCTTTATACATTGCTTCTTCAATGTCGTTCCATTTGTAACCGTAACGCCAAGCGACGATAGAAGCAACGGTTGTACCGATAATAAGTGGGACGTGAGGGCTTTGTTTTAATACAACAATTGTAACCATCATAACTGCAACTGTAATGATAATAGGGATTATTGCTACGCCAAAAGGTATTTCTTTTTTCATAAATTGCCTCCTCATTATGTATGTTTGTATTTTTGGAATTGTCGCAAAATAGACGTTATTAAATTATAATAACTAAAAATTGATATGAGCGTCAATAAAAAACAGAAAATAAGGAATCTTCTATCGTTATAAAGTGAGTGAAAATGAGTTGTCGATCGTATTTAAAAATAAACAATTGACTTTTTTCTTAAAATTCAATATGTTCATAAAAACATCTGTTTTTCATAAGTATAATTAACCTGAATGGTTTTGGAATTTGGGAAGGAGAATGTAGCTTTGAAAACATTAGAACTACAAGAGCGGTTAACTGAAATTTTTCAGCATTTACATGAAAACCCTGAAGTGAGTTGGAAAGAGTATGAAACGACAGCGTATATTACTAACTTTTTAAAAGAAGAAGGAATTTCATATAAAATATTTGATGATTGCCCAGGCGTGATTGCTGAAATTGGAAGCGGAAATCCAGTTATTGCAATTCGTGCCGATATGGATGCACTTTGGCAAGAAGTGGACGGAGAGTTTAAAGCGAATCATTCATGTGGTCACGATGCTCATATGACAATTGTGATGGGGCTTATTTTACAATTGAAAAATATGAGATGGGATAGTGGAACGGTTAGATTTATTTTTCAGCCGGCAGAGGAAAAAGGAAATGGTTCTTTAAAGATGGTAGATAAGGGGGCTGTGGATGATGCTGATTTCTTATTTGGTGTTCATCTAAGACCGATTGAAGAACTACCTTTGAAACAAGCTGCCCCGTCTATTCGTCACGGAGCAGCAGGATTTTTAGAAGGAACGATTCATGGAGATGATGCACATGGGGCACGCCCACATCAAGGGATAAATGCAATTGATGTCATTTCTATGATCAATATCGGTTTGAAAAATATATGGCTACCACCGCAAAGTTCATATTCAGTGAAGATGACAAGGTGCCAAGCTGGTGGAGATAATTTAAATATCATTCCAGGTAACGGGCATTTTAGTTTAGATGTAAGAGCGGAGAGTAATACATTATTAGAAGAATTGAAGAAAAAAATAGAACATGTAATAGAATCGGCCGCATCTATGGGATCGAAAACTTCATACAAATGGATCGACCTTGCACCAGGAGCTGAAGTGTCAGAAGAAGCTGAGCGCTTTATGCGAAAAGGCATTCTTGAAGTGTACGGGGAAGAGGGATGCACTGGACCACTGTATACGACAGGAAGCGATGATTTCCATTACTACACAGTGAAGAGACCACATTTAAAAGCTGTCATGCTTGGACTAGGTGCCAACCTACAACCTGGATTACACCATCCGTATATGAAGTTCGATCATAGTTGTATTATGGATGGAGTAGAAATATTGAAACAAACTGTATTGAAAGTATTAGAGGACAGGGGCTAGATAGCTCCTGTTTTTTTGTAGGAATGTGTCGTTAAGTCGATATATTGAAAAAATCGTTGATATATTCTAAGTTACGATAGATATATTCAGAAAATCATTCATATAATTTCACGTATCAGTTAACTTGATGCAAAATGAGTCTTCAGTACATGGTGTATAATAATAAGTACCATTTTCTAATAGGAGAAGACGAATGAACGAACAATATTACGATGCAGTATTACATATAAAAACTGTCGGTGAGCAAAAGGGTTTTAACAAGTCTATGCATTATCACCGTTATGAACCGACGCCATATAGCGGATTAGATGAGTTATTGAATCAATATGAAATAAGAAGTAGCGACCGGGTTGTAGATTTTGGATGCGGAAAAGGACGATTAAATTTTTACATGCACCATAAGTGTGGTGCTTCAGCAGTTGGAATTGAAATGAATGAAGAGTTTTATAAAGAAGCAATGGATAATCTTGAGCGCTATGCACGAAAGGTAAGAAACAGTAAAGATAAAATTGGGTTTGAATGCTGTTTAGCGCAAGAATATGAGATTGATCCACGTGATAATCGGTTTTATTTTTTTAATCCATTTTCTGTACAAGTGTTTATGAACGTAGTAAATAACATTTTGCTTTCGGTAGAGGAAACAGAGAGAGAAGTAGATATTATTTTATACTATCCTTCTGAAGATTATATTTTCTTCTTAGAGAACCAGACTACGTTTGAGCTGAAGAGAGAAGTAAGGTTGCCAGGTGCTTATGAGAAGAATGGGAATGAGAGGTTTTTAGTTTATACATTAAGATTATAAAAAAAGCAGGTGCCAAGGCACCTGCTTTTTTTTACTCACGTCTATATAATTAGTTACGGATTAAGTAATCAAATGCACCTAAAGCTGCGTTTGCACCTGAACCCATAGAGATGATGATTTGTTTGTACGGATTATTTGTACAGTCACCTGCAGCAAACACTCCTGGTACGTTTGTAGCGCCGTGCTTGTCTGTTACGATTTCACCGCGAGCGCGTTCAACTGTTTCGCCTAACCAGTCTGTGTTTGGCACAAGACCGATTTGTACGAATACACCTTGTAATTCAACGTGATGAACTTCTTCAGTTTCACGATCGATGTAAGAAATACCGTTTACTTTATCAGTACCAGTGATTTCTTTCGTTTGAACGTTTTTCAGAACAGTTACGTTTGGTAAGCTGTTAAGACGCTCTTGTAATACAGCATCAGCTTTTAATTCTGGCATGAATTCAAGAACAGTTACGTGCTTAACGATACCTGCTAAGTCGATAGCTGCTTCAATACCAGAGTTACCTCCGCCGATAACTGCTACGTCTTTTCCGATGAATAATGGACCGTCACAGTGTGGGCAGTATGCTACACCTTTATTTTTGAACTCAGCTTCACCTGGTACGCCAACGTTACGCCAGCGAGCACCTGTTGAAACGATTACGCTTTTACTTTTCAGAATAGCGCCGTTTTCAAGTTCCACTTCAATAAGTTCTTTTTTCTCTAAACGTTTTGCACGTTGTAGATTCATTACATCGATGTCGTATTCT
Source organism: Bacillus sp. AY18-3 (assembly GCF_008042305.1). Lineage (NCBI taxonomy): Bacteria > Bacillati > Bacillota > Bacilli > Caryophanales > Bacillaceae > Bacillus > Bacillus sp. AY18-3. The sequence goes on from NZ_QKQR01000016.1 coordinate 60,782, forward strand.
TTTACGTGCTCTTCAAGGCTTGCTACTAGCTTAGGACCTTCAGTGCGTTTTACGCTGATGAAGTTCTCAATGCCCATAGTATCCATTACTTGACCACCGAAGCGCTCAGCAACGATACCAGTGCGGATGCCTTTACGTGCTGCATAAATTGCTGCACTTGCACCAGCAGGGCCGCCACCAACAATAAGAACATCGTATGGATCTTTATCAGAAAGCTCTGATGCATCTGGACCGTTACCCATTTTAGCTAAAATTTCTTCAAGTGTCATACGACCGCTTCCGAAAGATTCGCCGTTTAGGAAAACTGTTGGTACTGCCATGATGTCTTTGCTTTCTACTTCCTCTTTGAATGCAGCGCCATCAATCATAGTATGTGTAATACCAGAGTTTAGAACGCTCATTACGTTAAGAGCTTGTACAACATCAGGACAGTTATGACAACTTAGGCTGATATAAGATTCAAAATGATATTCGCCTTGAATGTTTTTAATTTGATCGATTAATTTTTGTTCAACTTTTGGAGCGCGTCCACTTACTTGTAGTAAAGCTAACACTAATGAAGTAAATTCGTGTCCTAATGGAATACCAGCGAATACGACACCAGTGTCTTCACCAGGGCGATTTACGCTAAAGCTTGGTGTTCTCTCTAATTCAACTTTTTCTACTGTAATCTTAGATGACATAGTAGCTAATTCGTCTACTAGAGCTAACATATCTTTAGATACGTCGTCGTCTCCAGCGCTTACTTTAAGTAAAATATCGTTCTCCATTAACTGAAGGTATTGGGATAGTTGTGTTTTTATATCTGCATCTAGTATCATTTTGATCGAACTCCTTAGATTTTGCCTACAAGGTCAAGGCTTGGTTTAAGTGTTGCAGAACCCTCTTGCCATTTAGCTGGGCAAACTTCACCTGGGTTGTTACGTACGTATTGAGCTGCTTTAATTTTGTTAACAAGAATGCTTGCGTCACGGCCGATACCGTCAGCATTGATTTCCATAGATTGGATAACGCCGTCTGGATCGATGATGAATGTACCACGAGCAGCAAGACCTTCTTCTTCCATTAAAACGTTGAAGTTTGTAGTGATTGTGCGAGTTGGGTCACCAATCATAATGTATTCGATTTTGCCGATAGTTTCTGAGCTATCATGCCATGCTTTGTGAGTGAAGTGAGTGTCTGTAGATACAGAGTATACTTCAACGCCTAAGTCTTTAAGAGTTGCATATTGGTTTTGTAAGTCTTCAAGTTCAGTTGGGCAAACGAATGTGAAGTCAGCTGGGTAGAAACAAACTACACTCCATTTTCCTTTTAAACTTTCGTCAGTAACTTGGATAAATTCTCCATTATGGTAAGCATTAGCTTTAAACGGTTTTACTTCTGTGCCGATTAATAACATATTAAAATTCCTCCTAAATGTTGGTTTTGAGCATCAAAAAATAGTGTGCTCATAAAATATATTTTTTAATTAACTATAATAATTCTAATTCGATATTAATTATCATATAGAAGTGGTTATTTTGTCAAGAGAATAAACCAACTTTATATCAATTTAATTAATATTTATTCTCAATTAAGGTTGTTAGAGAATTAAAAGGTAGTTTTCATTTAATCGATTTTCAACGAGTATGTAAAAGAGTAGTGCGTATGTTAGAGACATGGTGTAAGTATAAATTGTTAGGAAGGGAGTATTTCTTAGAAGTTGTGGATTTGAAAAGGGATTGCTTATTTCTATTTTACAAAGAATTGTGCGATAAATAAAATAAAATGAATTAGAATCTTTTTGAACATTTTTTGTCATCTAAAATATATAATTAGGAAGCATATTGCAGTGATATAGAAACATTGACTCAAGATGTTAACAAGATATAATAAAATCTAGATATACCTTTCAAAAAGAAGAAGATATAATATAGGATAAAAATTTTTCAACCTATTATTTTTTATAGCTTTTAGAAAACGCTTACAATTAGTATGGAGGGGAAACCATGTCTAAGTTCACAAAGTATTTTTTAATGGAAGCTAACGATGTGATTGTATATGTGAAAGAGAAATTATGTGAGTTTGAGGATGCAAAGGGGTTACAGTGTAAAGAAATAGGCGATGGTAATTTAAATTATGTATTCCGCGTTTGGGATGAGCAGAAGAATATTTCTGTCATTGTAAAGCAAGCTGGGGATACAGCAAGGATTTCAGATGAGTTTAAGTTGTCGACGAATCGTATTCGTATAGAATCAGATGTTTTGCAGTTAGAGGAGGAGTTAGCACCTGGGCTTGTTCCAAAGGTATATTTGTTTGATAGTGTGATGAATTGTTGCGTAATGGAAGATTTATCAGACCACACAATATTACGTACAGCACTTATAAATCATCAAATATTTCCGAGGCTTGCTGACGATGTAACGACTTTTTTGGTAAACACACTTTTATTAACATCGGATGTTGTAATGAATCATAAAGAGAAGAAGGAGCTTGTAAAAAACTATATAAATCCTGAATTATGTGAGATTACAGAAGACCTCGTATACGCTGAGCCATTTACAAATCATAATAAGCGTAACGAGTTATTTCCGCTAAATGAAGGATGGATTAGAGAGCATATTTATAGTGATAAAGAGCTTCGTATGGAAGTAGCAAAACGTAAGTTTTCTTTTATGACGAATGCACAGGCACTTATTCATGGTGATCTGCATACTGGTTCCGTTTTTGTGAAAAATGATTCCACGAAGATTATTGATCCTGAGTTTGCCTTTTATGGACCGATGGGATATGACGTTGGGAATGTAATGGCGAATTTAATGTTTGCTTGGGTGAATGCAGATGCGACTATGAAGCCTGGGGCTGAGAAAGATGCGTATATGGGTTGGCTACAATCGACAATGGTAGAGGTAATTGATTTATTTAAGAAGAAGTTTTTAAATGCTTGGAATATTCATGTGACCGAGATTATGGCGAAGGAAGAAGGCTTTAACGAAGTATATTTACAATCTGTATTAGAGGATACAGCTGCAGTGACGGGCCTTGAGTTAATTCGTCGTATTGTTGGGCTAGCGAAAGTAAAGGATATTACTTGTATCGAGAATGAGGAAGCACGTGCCAGAGCAGAACGTATTTGTCTTCAAGTAGCGAAGAAATTTATTTTACGGGCTAATCAATATAAAACAGGCACAAGTTTTGTAGAAACGTTAAAAGAACAGTCAATGCACTACGCGAAGTAAGGGGAGAAGATGATGGAAGAGCAATTAATACCCATTCAGTGGAAAGATGATTCTTTAGTTTTATTAGATCAAACATTATTACCGAATGAGGTTGTCTATGAATCTTTCAAGACAGCTGAAAGCGTGTGGGATGCCATTCAAGTAATGAAAGTAAGAGGAGCACCAGCGATTGGTGTTTCGGCAGCGTATGGTGTGTGTTTAGGAATAAAGGAAGTTATTCAAAGTAAGATGGAAGACTTTATAGAGGAAGTCAAAAAGGTATGTGCATATTTGGCAACATCAAGGCCAACAGCAGTAAATTTATTTTGGGCACTTGAAAGAATGGAGACAGTCGCGACAGAGAACTCACATTTATCAATCGGCCAGTTGAAAGATAGATTACTAGAAGAGGCAAAAGAGATTCATAGAGAAGATGAAGAAATTAACCGTCAAATCGGAGAACATGCATTAACGTTATTCCATGATGGAATGGGAGTGTTAACACATTGTAATGCTGGTGCGTTAGCGACGACTAAGTATGGGACTGCGACAGCTCCAATGTACTTAGCGAAAGAAAAAGGATGGGACTTAAAAATCTTTTCGGATGAAACACGTCCTAGATTACAAGGTTCAACGTTAACAGCATTAGAACTACAGCGAGCGGGGATTGATGTTACTGTCATTACGGATAATATGGCAGCTATGGTCATGTCACAAGGGAAGATTGAGGCGGTAATCGTTGGGTGCGACCGTGTGGCAGCAAACGGTGATGTAGCAAATAAAATTGGGACATTAGGCGTATCTATTTTAGCAAAATACTACAACATTCCGTTTTATGTAGCAGCACCAACACCGACAATCGACTTAAAAACAAAGGCAGGAAAAGAAATTCCAATCGAGGAAAGAGATGCTTCTGAAGTGATTAATCGCTTCGGACAATATTCTGCTCCGAAAGAAAGTAAAGTATATAATCCGGCATTTGATGTCACACCACATGAAAATGTAACAGCGATTATTACGGAAAAAGGGATTGTAAAAGCACCGTTTACGGAGAACTTAAAAAAGCTATTTCAATAAGTAGATAGATTTAAAAAGTCAGTCATCATAAGCTTCATACTTAGGGGGATGTATATGTTATTACAAAAAGAAAGAGAAGAAATTGTAGCGTATGGAAAGAAAATGATTTCTAGCGGTTTAACAAAGGGGACAGGCGGCAATATTAGTATTTTCAATCGTGAACAAGGTCTTGTTGCGATTAGCCCAAGTGGTTTAGAGTATTATGAAACAAAACCTGAAGATGTAGTTATATTAAACTTAGATGGTGAAGTGGTAGAGGGAGAGAGAAAACCGTCAAGCGAGCTCGATATGCACCTTATATATTATAGAAATCGTGAAGATATAAATGCGCTTGTGCATACACATTCACCTTATGCGAAGACCATTGCATCATTAGGGTGGGAGCTTCCTGCTGTATCATATTTAATTGCTTTCGCAGGCCCGAATGTACGCTGTGCACCGTATGAAACATTTGGTACGAAGCAATTAGCAGATGCTGCTTTTGAAGGCATGATTGATCGCCGTGCCGTTTTACTTGAGAACCACGGTTTAATTGCAGGTGCAAATAACATAAAAATGGCGTTTACTGTTGCAGAAGAAATTGAGTTTTGTGCGCAAATTTATTATCAAACGAAAAGCGTTGGAGAGCCGAAGCTATTGCCAGAAGATGAGATGGCGAATTTGGCGAAGAAGTTTGAAGGGTATGGGCAGCAGTAAATGAAGAAACACCCTCAAGATTTCACTCTTGAGGGTGTTTCTATGCCTTCTTAAGCAACAAATACATAAAGTAAGGAGCACCAATTAAAGCAACGACAATACCTGCGGGGATGCCATTAGGATCAACGATGTTTCGTCCGATTGTGTCTGCTAATAGCAATAGCCATCCGCCGATTAAAACGGCGATAGGCATGAAAATTTGATGTCTTGGACCTACTAAAGATTTCGCGATATGAGGAGCCATTAGTCCGATAAAGCTAATTCCTCCTGTTACGGAAACAGCTGCAGCTGCAAGCGCAACGGCTGCAACTAATAAGTATCTGCGTTCTTTTTCAATTTCAATTCCAACACCGATTGCGACTGGCTCGTTTAATGCTAGAATGTTTAATCGATTTGCTTTATAGAAAACGAACGGAATTAATACGATTAACCATGGGAGCATTGCTAAAACGAAGATCCAGTCATCTCCCCAAATATTTCCGGCAATCCATTTTGAAATAAAGTCCACTTTCATACGATCAGCGGATGAAATAAGGACAATCATCATTCCAGATAGTGCAAATGCAAAACCGATACCAGTTAATGTTAATCGTATTGGCTGAAGTCCAGTTGATTTACTATATGAAAATACGTAAATTAGAACAGCTGTCAGAAAAGCCCCGATAAATCCAACGACAGGTAGTAAATAAAGGAATGAACCTACATCTATTGGAAAGTATAAAAAGAAAATAGCAACAGCAACACCGGCCCCAGAGTTGATTCCGAGAATACCAGGTTCAGCTAAATCATTTCGAGTAATTCCTTGCAGAATAGCCCCTGATAAAGCGAGAGCCATACCAGCTAATAATGTAATAACAATTCTAGGTAGTCTTAAAGAGTATAAAACAAACTCCTCTTTAAAAGTCCCCTGTCCCATTAATGTTGGGAGTAGTCGATCATAAGATAAAGATGCTGAACCAAGTCCCATTCCAACTACAATGGTGGTGATGGTCAGTATTAGTAAAGCGAGTATAATAAGACGTTGTTTTCTTAGAATAGATTGCATCATGAGAATGTTTTTCCTCCTTTACGTACAACGAATAGGAAGAATGGCAGCCCTACAATTGCGACAATAGCGGCAACTGGTGTTTCGTATGGAGCGTTAATAGTACGTCCGATTGTATCTGCAAGTAGCATAAAGGAAGCTCCAGCAATTGCTGACATCGGTATAACAAATCGGTAATCTGGACCGACAATTGGGCGTACCATGTGAGGTACCATTAAACCGATAAATGCCATATTTCCGACAAGCGCTACAGAAGCACCAGCAAGTAAGATAATAATGATAAATAGAATGGTTTTAATAACAATAATTTTTTGACCTAGTCCAATAGCCACTTCTTCACTGAAACTAAGAACTGTCAATTTTTTTGCTAGTAAGATAGCGATAAAGATACTAATTGAAATGACTGGAATAATAATTTTTAATTGGCTCCAAGTAGTTCCAATTACGCCCCCAGCAGTCCAAAGTGATACATCTTGTGAAATTTTGAAGTAAATGCCGACTCCTTCTGAAATTGCGAGTAGAAATGCTGAAACGGCAGCACCGGCTAATACAATTCGAAGAGGGGATAGCCCGCCTTTTTTCACCATACTAATTCCAAATACCATAATTGCGCCAATTGCAGCACCAATAAAGCAAGCAAATGTTAAGTAAAGATAGCTGATGGAAGGATTGAAAGCAAGTGTCAGTGCAAGCGCAGCATTTGCTCCACCAGATAGCCCTAATAATCCAGGATCTGCAAGTGGATTTCGTGTTAATCCTTGCATAATTGCTCCAGAAACAGCAAGTCCAGCTCCTACAAAAATAGCAGCAACTTCACGTGGCAAACGTATTTCGCGAATAATAGATATTTTGTCCCCTTTAGCGGAGGAAGTAAGTGCTAACCATACGTCTTTTATTGAAGTATCTGCAGCACCTAATACCATTGCTACCATAAAAATAAGAAAGAATGCAATTATGCTCAAAATTAGTTTGTATGTAAAAGCTATAGAACGTGGATTGTCGTGATCTTTTGTCATTCGTTTCACATCTTTTCTGTTCATAGAATAAAGGAAGAGGAATTCTTAAATTAAGAATTCCTCATGTTTGTATTATTTACCAAGAAAGCTCTTCTTGAAGAAGTCTAGTTGGAAATCTAATGTAAGTGGATCATTGAAATAGAATTCCATCATGTTTGCTTCGTATACGCGATTATTTTTTACTGCTGGGATGTTTTTATATGATTCTGTCTCTTGGAATGAGTTATCAGTATCTTTGTTTTTACTTACGATTAAGTAATCACCAGCAAACTCAGGTAATACTTCAGTAGATAATGCGTAGTAACCTTCTTTTAATGCTTTTTCTTTTACTTTTTCAGGCATTTTTAATTTCATTTCTTGGTATAGAATTTCTGTTCCGCGGCCCCAGTTTTCGCCGTATACATAAAGCTGTTTGTTGAAGTTTTCTACAACAGAAACTGTTGCATCTTCACCGATTTTTGCTTTAATTTCTTTACCAGCGTCCTGTGCACGTTTCTTGAAGTCATCAACCCAAGTTTTTGCTTCTTTTTCTTTGTTTAATAATTTACCGATTTCTAAATGCTGTGTTAAGTAATCAACTTTTCCGTAAGTGTACGTTACAGTAGGAGCGATCTTCTTTAACTTATCAACATTTTTAATATTTGATAAACCAATGATTAAATCTGGATTTAGTTCAGCGATTTTTTCAACGTTTTCATCTGATACTTCAGCAACATCTTTAAGTTTGCTATCAAAGCGTGGGTTTTGTTTAGACCATGAATCTACCCCAACAAGATTTACATCTAATGACATTACGTTACCAGCGAATGATGATAAAACAACAACACGTTTTGGATTTGCAGGAACTTCTACTTTACCATTTTCAGATTGGTATGTAATTGTTTCTGATTTACTACCTTTTGCATCGTTCTTTTTGTCTGTAGAGCCATTGCTACAAGCGCTCATAACAAGAACGAAAAGAACTGTTAGTGAAATAAATAACTTTTTCATTGTCTTTCTCCTTTAACATAGATGATATTTGTATATAATAATTTGTTTAACTGCAATCTTTTTGAAAGAGTAGTGGTAATGCAAAATGCTTATTAAAAATCTTGAATATGAGATTCTACAATATAGTATTAACCATATTAATAAAAGAAGATGTAATCTCAAATTTACTAATTATTAACAAAATGATAATGATTATCACTATTGATCCTTTAAATAATATAATTTTATATAGGTGTATTGTCAATAGTAATTTTGATTGTAAATTTTGCGGAAACAGGTTATATTTTATTGAGAATGATAATCAATAACTAGTAGCTGAGGAGTGACACGAATGAATCAAGAAGAATTGTTTGATGTAACTGTGATAGGCGGAGGGCCTGCAGGGCTTTATTCAGCTTTTTATAGTGGACTCAGAGAGATGAAAACGAAAATAATAGAATTTCAACCACAGTTAGGTGGAAAAATACATGTTTATCCAGAGAAGATGATTTGGGATGTAGGAGGGCTGCTGCCAGTTACAGGTGATAAATTAATTGAACAACTTGTACAGCAAGGGCTAACATTTAAGCCAGAAGTGGTATTAAATACAAAAGTAGAATCGATTATTCGTAACGAAGATGGCACTTTTACGTTAAAAGCAAGCACTGGAGAAGAACATTTTTCAAAAACAGTTATCGTCGCAACTGGAAGTGGTATATTGAAACCTCAAAAGTTATCAATTGAAGGTGCTGAGCGATTTGAAGTATCTAATTTAAATTATACAGTGAAATCTTTAAAGCGTTTCAAAGGTAAGACGGTCATTATTTCCGGCGGAGGAAATTCTGCTGTTGATTGGGCAAATGAATTAGAACCAATTGCGAAAAAAGTGTATGTAACATATAGAAAAGAAGAATTATCTGGTCATGAAGCACAAGTAAAACAACTGCTGAACAGCTCGGCGGAGTGTTTCTTTAATACATCGATTACAAAACTCATTGCTGGTGATAATCATGAAGCGATCGAATATGTAGAATTAACGAATCATGAAACAAGTGAAATTTCACATTTACCTATTGATGAAGTGATTATTAACCATGGATATGAACGTGACATTACGTTATTAGAAAATAGTGAGTTAGACGTTGCAATTATAGATAATTATTATATTGCAGGTAATGCGAATAGTGAGTCCTCTGTAGATGGATTATATGCTGCGGGAGATATTTTAAAGCACGAAGGGAAATTACACTTAATTGCGGGAGCATTCCAAGATGCTGGAAATGCTGTAAATAAAGCGAAACAATTTATTCAACCTGATGCAAGTGAGTACGGAATGGTTTCTTCGCATAATGAAGTATTTAAGAAGAGAAATCGTGAATTGATCAAGCAGATGATGAAATAATAAAGTTAAACTGTAATCAGTGGGGCTATTCCCAGCTGAGTATGGCCGCGCACTAATAGCGGGATAAAGAAACAAGTAACCCCCATTTACTTCTCTTCTCGAGTGACGAGAGAGGTAAATGGGGGTTTTCCTGTTTACTATATTTTCAATCATTGTAATGACACCGGTTTCATCAGTTCATGTGATATGAACGTTTTATTTGTAAATCTTCCTAGAAAACAATGAATCTATGTTTTACTGCCGCAGAACAGTATTACATTATGCTGTCCCTTTAGCTCGTTCGTTAGGAAATGGCATATTTAATATAGAGGCAATGTACTGTTTTCCATGCATTCGAGCTAATGATTCTAATATTTGACGGACGCGTTTTGTAAGATGTCCTTGTTCCTTTATAGCTTCACAATATGCGTCATAGAAAGCGTATTTAGCCCAAAGGAAATCATCTTGTTGGAATAAAAAATGATTTTTGTACCATTCCCCAATTGTATGGTAACAATTGTTTTCATGTATTGCTGCGCTTTGAGAAAGAATACGATCAGATAAAGATGTAGTTAAATGAGAAATTGTGTTTTCTGTTTCAAATTGTAATGTTTTTTCTAACATTGTAATGATGTGACGAGTAGCCATATGTTAACTCTCCTTTGTGTAAATGGGTAATACCATTCTATATTTAAAAAATCCTTACTATATTATTATACAATATATGGAATGCATCCACCTTCTTTTTAAATTGCATTTACAAAATCTTTTTTATTTGTTTACAAAAATAAAGTAAGATACAGTATATATGAAAAAAATAATAAAGGAATGAACGCGTTGTATATAACAGTAGAAGAAGCTGCGGAGTATTTGAATTTACCAAAGTCGTATATTGAAGAGCTAATTCAGCAAAAGAAAATTCGTGCACTATTTGATGGAGAGCAATATTTATTAAATAAAGAACAATTCAATACACATTTAGAACAAATGGAGAAATATAAGCAATTAGTGGAAGATATATTGAACGAACCAATTCCAGAAGATATGGATGTTAAAGACGAAGATTAAACTATGGGAAATCCCGTATGAAGATATGCAGAAATGTATCTTCATACGGGATTTTTTGTTTAAAGATATTAAAAGCCTAAGGAGCGTTTAGCATTTCTTCGAATTTTGATAGGTAGTAGTCTACCATGTTAAAAGCATATTTTTTTCTAGCTAGGACAAACATAGAGAACGTAACCTGTACAGATACATATACTATCAGTGCAAATGCTTATAAATTAATGGAAGGGGTTTTCTCGTGAGTTTATTTCATTGTGATTTTTTGAAAGACTTAATTGGATCTTTTGTGAGAGTAAACAGGGGTGGTCCAGAATCTCAAAAAGGAACAATAATATCAGTATGTCCGGACTACTTCGTATTGCAGAATGAAAAAGGTGAGCTTTATTACTATCAACTTAGTCATCTAAAAAGTATTACAAAAAATGCGAAAGACTGTGGATCAAGTGATTGCGATTGGGAAGATTGTGCATGTGCAGAAGACTTTGAAGCACTACTTCAAAGCTTCAAATATTGCTGGGTGAAAATTAATCGCGGTGGTCCAGAGAAAGTAGAAGGCATCTTACAAGATGTTTCGTGTGATTTCGTGACATTGATCGTAAAAGAAGAAATTATATTAGTTGCAATAAAGCATATTAAAAGCGTTAACTATAATGCATTAGCATGCGGAGAGAGCGATGAGAGCGACGATAGTAGTAGTAAGGAAAGTAGTAGCAATAATTCAGGTCGCGCTCGTGCGCAAAGACAATCAAGTAGAGGAAGATAATAAGAAAGGGGGATACGAAATTGGAGAATGTATTATGCTGTGAGCAAATTAAGTGTTTAGTCGGTGAGACTGTAAAAGTAAATCTTCGTGGACCAGAGAGTCGAGTGGGGGTACTTGTATCGTTAGGAAGAGATTACCTTACATTACAACTTCCTCTTGGTGAATTAGTATATTACCAACTAAAGCATGTGAAGAGTCTAGTTAAGAAAGTGAAAGAAAGTAAATGTGGCGATTGCTATGTTTCAAGTTTCTGCTCTGATGATGATACTTTTGTCGATGTATTACGTGACTTGAAGTATAAGTGGGTAAAGATTAATCGTGGCGGTCCAGAATGTGTAGAAGGTTTGTTAAGTGAGGTACACCATGACTGTATTACACTAGTAAACTGCGATGAAGTTATTTATGTAATTAAGTCTCATATTAAGAGTGTGAGCCAAGTAGTGAAATGTAAAAAGAATGAAGAAGAATAATGTTTGATAAATAAGAGGGGCATTATGGTTGAAGGTGAAGAACGATTTCTTATTTCGGATAGTATGAAAAGGAAGTCTTTACTATTAAGACGGAACATTGCCCCTGATTATTTTTTTGAATGGAGAATAGGAAAGCAAAAAATTTATAGGAAGGAGGATATAGATGAATGAGTTAAACAAAAGTATTGGAGAAAATATATATGTTAAACTAATCGGTGAAAAAAGATTTAAAGGTGTATTAATAGACGTAGGAAATGATATTGTTGTTCTTTACAATGGACAAGACTACGTATATATATCTTTATACCATGTACAATATTATAAATTTTTAAGACCATATGATGAGGAAATATCAAAACCAGATGTTGACTCTGTAATTAAGAGGGAATCGCCTTCTATTTCTTTAAGAAAAGTATTAAGCACTTCTAAAGGGATTTTTACAGAGGTTTATGTAGCAGGAAATGCTCCAATACATGGTTATGTTACAAGTGTAATGAACGATTATATTGTTTTTTATAGCCCAGTTTATAAAACAGTATATATATCTTTAAAGCATTTGAAATGGTTAATTCCGTATAAAGAAAACCAAGTCCCGTACGCCCTCAATAAAAATGAACTCCCCGTGAATCCATTAAATATTACGTTAGCTAGAACATTCGAAGAACAGCTTATTAAAATGTCCGGCAAAATCATGGTGTTCGATTTAGGTGAGGAATCTAATAAAATCGGAAAGATGGCAAAGATTGATGAAGGGCATATTGAAATATTAAAAGCACGTGATGCAAAAATGTATGTGAATATTCAACATGTGAAATCTGTCCATTGTCCGTAATCTAGTTGAAAGGGCTGGCTTTTTCTTTTATATGCAGAAGAAAAGGTCGAGCCTATTTGTTTAGCTCGATTTGAATATGAGAGGGAAAATGAATTGAATATAAATGTGTTAGTGTGACCTTTGAAGAGGAAATCTTGTGCAAAATTATAAAAAATATGTACGAGCCATTTTTTATATATTCAATTTATTTTTTTGTGGGAGAACTGCTCAACTAATATATTAAAGGGGTTTTGTTTGTGGAGCAGTTTCCAAATTCGTTATCGATTACATTACTTGGTAGTGCTGGTGGAGCAGCAAAAGCAGTTTTAGCAATTTTAAATCAAGCGATAGCAAATGAAAAAGACCCGATTTATGAAGCGATAAAGAATGTTACATTTCATTTGGTTGACATAAAACAAAAAGATAGGGCTTATTATGGTGAGTTGTTTCCAAATTTGAAAGATCAATTGTTTTTATATGAAATTGACCTTCAAGATGTAGTGAAATTCAAACAACATTTGAAAGAAAAAAGCACGGGTGTTGTTATTGATGTTTCGGGGGCAGATACAATCAGAGTATTAAGTTGTTGTAATGAACTTGGAATTTGTTATATTAATTCAGCTTTGGAAAATGAGGAAGTAGATCAGGACGATAGTTTAATCGGTTTTCAGCTTACGGAAAGATATACGAGGTTTGAGAAGGAGAAAGAGAAATTTACAAATACAAAAGCAATTATAGGCTCAGGTATGAATCCAGGTGTTGTTCAATGGATGGTTGTTGAACTTATGAAGGAACGTCCAAAGGAAAAGCCAAGAGCATGTTATATAGTAGAACATGATACGTCATTTTTAAATGATACAGCACTTATAAAGCCTCATACACTTTATGCTTCATGGGCAGTAGAGCGATTTCTAGATGAAGCGATATGGAGTTATCCGATGTATATGAGTCATCATCGTCCTCTTTATTTTTATGAAGATGTATATGCTTCAGAGTATAAAGTAAAGTTAGGAGAGAAAGAGTTTTATGGCTGTTTAATGCCACATGAGGAAGTTTTAATTTTAGGAAAAAACTTCAATATGGAAGTGGGTTTTCTTTACCGAATTAATGAGTATACGACTAATGTAATTAGACAGAACTTAGATCAAGTAGAAGATTTATGGAGTTGGAATCGTAAAGTATTTAATCCAGCCGAAGAAGAGATTGCGGGCGAGGATCTAGTAGGTGTATTACTCGTTTATGAAAATAGTGAGACATATATGTATAACGTGATGAATAGCAGTCAAGTTTTTCGTAAATATAAAACGAATGCGACTTACTTCCAAGTAGGGTGCGGAATTTATGCTGGCTTGTGTAGTTTACTGTTCGATAACTTTAAACAAGGTGCCTATTATGTAGAGGAATTATTATTAAATACAGAGAGTAAGTACGGAGAATATTTGAATTTATATATGAAGGATTTTGTAGTGGGCGGAAATGACTTTACGGATGGATTGCTACATGATCGGGTAAGATGGATATAAGTTGTGACGAAAAGGAAGGGGAAATCTCCTTCCTTTTCGTATGATAAGGTTACATCTTACCCTGAAAGCAATTTCATACTTATAATTTAAGGAGATAATATGTAGAGCTTTTGTATTGAGTATGAGGAGTATTTATATGAACAAATTTAAAAGCTTGATATATGAGGAAAGAGAAGCTTTAAAAGTATTTAAAAAAATTAACGGATTTGTTAGAGAAAATCGGTAAAGATTTTTACAAAACAAAGGAGAATGGTACGGGACTGGGGTTAATGATTACATATAAAATCATTGAGGAACATCAAGGAAGTATCGCGATTCAAAGTAGCATGGGAATAGGAACGAAAGAGGAAATTTTTTTACCGACAGCATAATGTACTAGAGAAAAATATTTTTCAGAAAAGTGTTCTTGTTGTGTAAATATAAACATTTTATAAAATGTTTCAAGAAGGGTTTTTTTTATAAAATACTTCGTTTATAATGGAGGAAAATATCGACATGAGATTTGTTATTCATGTAACGGTTCGGTAGTGTTAGAGAAAGAAGGGGTGCACGCGCATCCTTTTTTCTATGCAGATATTATGAAAGAGGTGGTATGATGGAATTAACATTAAATTCGACTGTATGTTTACACACGATTCAATTTCGAAAAGAGCAAAAGAATTATATTGTAAAAGATACAATTACAGGAGAAAAATATGAAATGCCGCCACTTTGGATTGATGCATTGGCAATGATGCGTGACGGTTTTTTATTGGGGGAAATTGAGGAGAAATTAAAAGAAGAGTATCCAGACGAAGAAATAAATATGTTAGCATTTACGAGGCAACTGTTAGAGCTAGAGCTTGTCGGAATGGTAGATGGCGAAGAAATAGCTTGTACAAAGAAGAAAGAGAAAGATTATTTAGCTTGGTTACGTCCTCGTGTTGAGCAATTCTTTCTTAGTTTAAATAAAAAAAATAGAAGCAAAGGTCAATGATGATCTTTGCTTTTTTGTATAGTTTGTTTAAAAAATTACAGCGAATGCCCTTGCGAAAGCACCGTCGCTATCTTTAATTTTTAAAGGTGCCGCTGAGAAAAAGAAACGTTTCGTGTTAATTGCATCTAAGTTTGTTAAGTTTTCGATTAAATAAATATTATTCCCAAGTAGTATGTGATGAATTGGCGATGTTTCTGTCGTTACCTCATCAGGAGAGATGAAATCTAAACCGACAGATTTTACTTTTAATTGAACTAGTTCTTCAGCTAATTCTTCAGAAAGATAAAAAGCTTCTTTCTCATATGCTTCTGTATTCCATTTCGTAGATAGATTGGAATGGAAAATGACAATATCACCTTCTTTTATGTCAGCGTTGTGTAATACTTCTTTAGGTAGTTTTCGTTCTTGTACATGAGTTACATCAATAAGAACAGCTTCGCCTACAAATTGATCTAGGGGTAATTGATCAATAGTCGTTGCGCCTGAAATGAAATGAGCAGGAGCATCACAATGCGTGCCAACATGAACGACAGAATGAAAATCTGTAACTTGATAGCCTGTCTCTTCAACGCTTGTAATGGCTCCTAAATTGATTTTTGGTGTTCCAGGGAATTGGGACATATTGTTTTCAAATGTTTGTGATAGGTCAATTACTTTCATTTTAAATACCTCCAATATATGTTTTGAAATAAAAAAACTCACCTTTCATAATCAAGAAAGATGAGTTTTGTACACAATAGTTACGTTTTATCTTTCAAAATGCAATGCATTTTGCAGGAATTAGCACCTATTCAGTTTGTATAAACTGAGGTTGCTGGGCGTCAAAGGGCCGGTCCCTCTGCCTCTCTTGATAAAGACATATTAAGTTTTCGTTTCTGAATATTCACTACTTTTAAATTGTAATTCATTTCCTTTTTTCGTGCAATACAAAATAGGTATTCACCCAAATAAAGTTGCTCGCATATTGTAGCTTATGTAAATAGAATGCTGCGAAGGAGTGAGTGCAGTGACAGGGAATGTATTGAATTATTACGCTGGTGGAAATACAGCTAGAGGATTTCATAATTTATACGATGAGAATTTAAAAGGGCTAAACAGGTTATTTATTTTAAAGGGTGGTCCTGGAACCGGGAAATCTTCTTTAATCAAAGCAATAGGTCGCGAGTGGGTTAAAAAAGGATATGATATTGAATTTTTACACTGCTCTTCTGATAATAAATCGGTTGATGGTGTAATTATCCCGAAGTTAAAAGTAGGAATTGTTGATGGAACATCACCGCATGTTATTGAGCCGAAAATGCCAGGAGTTGTCGAAGAGTATATTAATTTAGGGGTTGCTTGGGACTCAGATAAATTAAGAAAGCAGAAGGTGGAAATTGAACGATTTGTTTCAGAAGCAAGCAAGGCTTTTCAAACTGCTTACGCTTGTTTTAACGAGGCACTAGTTATACATGACGAGTGGGAGAAAATATATATTAATAATATTGATTTTAATAAAGCAAATGAACTAACCGATCAGCTGATTCAGAAGTTATTTACAGATAAAGGCGGGAAACAATCGCTTGTGAAACATCGGTTTTTAGGGGCAGCTACACCGAAAGGAGCAGTTGATTTTGTTCCTAATTTAACAGAGGGATTACCACATCGTTATTTTATAAAAGGACGCCCAGGATCTGGGAAATCAACAATGCTTAAAAAATTAGCTAAGGCAGCAGAAGAAAAAGGATTTGAAGTTGAAGTATATCATTGTGGATTTGATCCAAATAGTCTTGATATGGTTATCGTAAGAGAATTAGGGTTTGCAATTTTTGATAGCACCGCACCACATGAATATTTTCCGAGCCGCGAAGGTGATGAAATTATAGATATGTATGCCTTGATTGTGACACCAGGGACAGATGAGAAGTATGCGACAGAAATTCGTGACGTGTCGATTCAATATAAAGCAAAAATGAATGAGGCGATGTCTTTCTTAGCGAAAGCGAAATCAGTTCGTGATAAATTAGAACGAATATATATTGCTGCTATGGATTTTTCAAAAGTAGATGCATATAAAGAGGAGATTCAAAAAGAGTTTGAACGAATTGCGGTTAGTGTAAAAGAAAAGAACAAGTAAAAAATAAAGGATTTTGGTAGGCTGTCGGGAATTTTCTGACAGCTATTTTAGTATGTAGTAAAATTAGGAGTATATTTGTCGAATTTCCAAGGAAATAATCAAAAAATGGAGAGGGTATGAAATGAGAGAGAAAATTAGAGTGGAGTTAGCAAGAATTGAACAAGAGAATGATGTGAAAATTTTATTTGCAGTGGAATCAGGGAGTCGTGCTTGGGGATTTCCATCGAAAGATAGTGATTATGATGTTAGATTTGTTTATATGCATCCGGTAGAGTGGTATTTATCAATTCATGATAAACGAGATGTAATTGAGTATCCGATTAGTGATGATTTAGATATAAGCGGGTGGGATATTAAAAAGGCGTTACAGTTATTCGCAAAGTCAAACCCAGCTTTACTCGAATGGATTCGATCACCGATTTTCTATTCGAAAAACTCTCATTTTCCAGAACAGCTTCAGCAAATGAGTGATAAGCACTTTGATCCAAAAGCAACGATATATCATTACTTACATATGGCTTCAAAAAATTATCGTGAATTTTTGCAAGGTGAGGACGTAAAATTGAAAAATACTTTTATGTATTGCGTCCGATTTT
Source organism: Bacillus sp. AY18-3 (assembly GCF_008042305.1). Lineage (NCBI taxonomy): Bacteria > Bacillati > Bacillota > Bacilli > Caryophanales > Bacillaceae > Bacillus > Bacillus sp. AY18-3. The sequence goes on from NZ_QKQR01000016.1 coordinate 78,483, forward strand.
AGCTTGTAAGTGGCTAGAGGAGAAAACAACTTTACCACCTGTAGAATTCGATCGATTGATTACAGAATTATCGTTAGAACGTAGCGTATTAGATGAAATTGAACAGTTGTTAATAAAGAAAAAGGCAGGTACTGAATTAGATGTTGGATTAAAAATTGAGGTGTTGAATCAATTTTTAGAAGAACAAATTCATTACTATCAGCAATATGTAAAAGGAATTGAAAAGGGATCAGGAATCGATATTGAGAGTTTAAATACATTGTTTCGAGATATGTTGTTTGAAGTATATGAAAAAGAGCACAAGTGAGTTTGTGCTCTTTTTTTATTTTGTAGGAATAAAGAAAACAGATATAGCTGCAAGAAGACCCGCGAATGAGAATAAGTAAAAATTCCATGCTAAGTCATATTGCATTGTCATAATAATACCGACAAGAATAGGACCAGCAATCGCACCAACTCGGCCAAGTCCAAGTCCCCAGCCTAAGGAGGTAGCTCGGATATGGGATGGGAAGTATTGTGTTACATATGCATTTAATATTTGAGTAATACCGACTGATCCAATTCCAGCAAGGCCGATTAAAAGATAAATGATTGTAACAGATGGTTTAATTGTTAATAGTCCAATACATATAGCTGCCATAAGATAGGAGATGCTAATAACAATTTTAGCCCCTATACGATCCGCGATTGCTCCAGCAAACAATGCACCGATAGCGGCAGTAATATTTAGCATAAGTAAAAATGATAGACTAGATCCAAGAGGGTATCCTGCTTGGCGCATCATCTGCGGTAACCAAGTGTTTAAACCGTATATTAAAAACATTCCCATTATATAAGTAATCCAAAAAAGCAGCGTCGCTTTTATGTACTCTTTTGAGAATAACGTAAGAAATCCATTTTTCTTTCGTATATTAGGTGGGGCTTGATGAGTTTCCTCTTTTGCATGGAATTCAATTTGAAAACGATTAAGGATTTGTTCCACTTCTTCTTGTCGATTACGTGATAACAAAAATTGAATGGATTCAGGTAAATAACGAATGATGAAAGGAATGAGGAGTAGTGGAATCATTCCGATGCCAAACATAATTCTCCATCCGAAATCTTCTAACATAAACATAGACAAAATAGCACCTAACACGATACCTAAAGGATAGCCAGTAAACATAAGAGCATAAATAAAAGATTGTCGCTTTTTTGGTGAATATTCAACAGTAAGTGCTGAAGCTGTTGGAATAACACCGCCTAATCCGATTCCTCCGATAAATCGAGATAAACCAAATAATTCAGGGGAAGGAGCAAGTGCAGCAAGGCCCATTGTGATGGAGAAAAGTGCTAAACAGCATATAAGCGTCCATTTTCGTCCAATTAGATCTGTAATGGTTCCAACTAGAATAGCGCCAATAAACATCCCAAATAAAGCATAGCTAGCAATTGTACCAGCGTGTGCCGGTGAAAGTGCCCAGCTTTTGTCTTCTAGGAGCTTTGGCAGAACGGCACCGTAAATACCTAAATCATATCCATCAGCTAGAATGGCTAGCCAACAAATAAAAACAACAAGTTTTGTAATAGAGCTTGAAAAGATAGTTTTTGTAGATTCTAGATGAGGTGGAGCTGAAGTTTGCATAGTATTCCCTCCTTTTATTTATAGATAAATATATTATTTTATTTGATGTTAATATTTCCCTTCTTATGTCGAAGTTTATCTGAAAAGGTTTTATAACAAATAAAGAAGTTCAACAGGAATCCTGTTGAACTTCTTTATTTGTTTACTCATGATCAACTCGTTTTAACGGTTGATCTGCTGGACCTTCCATAACATCTCCCTCAATTGAAAAGCGGGAACCATGGCAAGGGCAGTCCCAAGTACAATCACCATTATTCCATTCAACTTCGCAGCCGAGATGTGTACAAGTTGTATCGACAATATGTAATTTCCCATCTTTGTCCTTATAAGCACCTGCTCGTTTCCCATTAACATGTACGACAGATCCTTCACCAACTTCGAGATCTTCTGGCTTACGTAATGCGGTTTCAATCTTTCCTTCAATTAAATGTTTCGCAACATCAATGTTCTGGGAGAGGAATGTTTTTATATCTGGATTTGCATGGAAGCGTGATGGTGCATACAGTTCCTTATAGGGATTATGGACTTTTAGAATGGAGTCCTTCAGTAAATGAGCGGCAGCAGTTCCAGTTGTCATTCCCCATTTACGATATCCAGTTGCAACAAATATATTTGGATTTCTTTCGTTAATATGTCCGATATAAGGAAGCTTATCTAGCGTGATTAAATCTTGTGCTGACCATCTATAGGGAACTTCATCTACTCCAAACGTTGCTTCCGCAAAAGAATACAGTGCTTCGTAATGAAGCATCGTGTTTATTCCTTGTCCTGTTTTATGACTTTCTCCGCCAATTAAAATTAATTGTTCTCCATTGTTTGTTGTATAGCGTAAGGAGCGTTTTGGATCATCAATACTTAAATACATGCCACCTGGATAATCTGTTTTTGCTTTAATGGCAAGAGCATAAGAGCGTTCTGCGTACATTCGTGTAAAGAAAAAGCTATTCGCATCATAAAAAGGAAAATGTGAACAAGAGACAACATATTCACAAGTGATGCGATGTCCGCTCTTTGTAATGATTTGTGGATAATCACCCTTTTCCACATCAATAGCTGTTGTTTGTTCATAAACTTTTCCACCCATCTCTACAAACTTTTCTAAAAGTGTTTTCAAATAAAGGAGGGGATGGAATTGTCCTTGGTTTTTCATGACAAGTGCAGATTGTACTGGAATCGGAATCGATAGAGATTGAACATAGTCACAAGGTATATTTAATTTTTGATAGGCTTCATATTCTTTTGATAAACTTCTTAATCCATTATCAGTAGTTGTATATAAATATGAATCTTCATTTGAGAAATTACAGTCGATTTTATATGTTTTCACCGTCTCATTTATAAATTGTAGAGCATGATTATTTGATTCATAGTAAAGCCTCGCTTTTTCCAAACCAAAATGATTTATTAATTCATCATAAATAAGATCGTGTTGTGCTGTTACCTTTGCTGTTGTATGCCCAGTCGTTCCATTTAAAATAAGACCAGAATCAATTAAAACAACATCGATGCCTTCTTTCGCAAGTAAATAGGCAGTAGTAATACCTGTAATACCGGCACCGATAACGGCAACTTTTGTCTTTATATTTTCAGATAAAGGGGGAAAAGCAGGGATTTGAGTAGATTCAATCCAATAAGATAATGGGAATTGTGGAAATGTATCGCTTGTCATTATAGAAACCTCCCGATTTTAGAACAATTTTCCTTTTAATATTTCCATAAGATATGAAATTCATGTGTGCTGTTTTAGAGAGAGCCTATTTTTATTAAAAGAAAGATAAAATTATTTTAATATAATTTTGGTGTTGTCGGTATGAAGAGATAGGAGTTGTGCAAAGCTAGATTCAGGTGAGTTTATTTGTTGTTTACACAGAGAGTTCTTGAATAAGATAGAGTCTATAGTATGTCAGCATATATATATGCATAATGGGTAAAACCTTATAAAATCTATGTTTTTTCTTTAGTGGAATAAAGTATGGTTATAAAAATATAACCAACTTTTATTACTAGGTCATAAAAGTTGTTGACAATATGGAAATTCTATTGATATGATTCATCATGTGGAAAGGTTGATAGAGAGTAAAAAGAGAAATGTTTTTCATTGATAATAAAAGCGAAAAGATAAGTGACGATAGAGTGAGTATATTTTCCTTATACATAGATGCTTTTTAATCAGCTAGTAAAATCAATCTGGAAGCAAGAATTGATATATGTAAGTTGCGCAAGACGCGGCATAAGAAAGGGGCAAAAGGATGAAGGAGCTTCATACGTTTGGGTGGTATGCAGCACGTGTATCACCACATTTGCCGAAAAAAGCATTTAAACCAGTTCCTACACGTTTATTTGGTGGACTGGCTTATTTGCTTGTGGCATTGGCGGGGTTAATATCGATTGGTGTATTTGAATTGAATGTGTGGGCGAATCTAGGAATTGCGATTGTTCTTGGATTATGTTTTGCTTCACTTGGATTTTTAGGACATGAAATTTTACATGGAACTGTTGTAAGAAAAGCATGGCTTCGTGATTTTTTAGGCGCGATAGCATTTATGCCATTATCAACTGGCCCGAAGCTTTGGAGAAAGTGGCATAATGCAACGCATCATGTTCATACACAACATGAAGAAAATGATCCAGATGCATGGCCTACACTTGAGAAACTGAAAAAGAGTAAGTTTTTAAGGTGGGTATATCGCATGCCTCTTCATGTTCGTTCATTCTTTAGTTTTCTGTCACTAACCATTCAATTTACGTTACATTCGACTCGAATGTTCTTTCATTTTATAAAGGAATTTAAGTCATCCAATCAAAAATCTGTATGGCTTCAACTTCTTTTGCCTTGGACTGTTTGGATTAGTTTATTGTTTATTATGGGACCTGGAAAATGGTTATTTGCATATGTAATTCCATTGTTAATTGCTAACTTTATTGTAATGGCATATATCGCAACAAATCATCGCTTAAATCCAATTGTTCCAGTAAATGATCCGTTAGCGAACTGTTTATCAGTAACAGTGCCGCGCTGGGTAGACGTTTTACATTTCAATTTCTCATATCATACAGAACACCATTTGTTCCCTGCAATGAGCTCTAAATACTATCCGTTAGTAAAAGAGAAAATTAAAGAAATGTGGCCGGAACGCTATCATGAGATGCCAATGACAAAAGCTTTGGCAGCGCTATGGAATACACCACGTGTGTATTATCAAGGAAGTGAATTAGTGGATCCGCATAGAGAGCATTTCTATGGTTCTTTAGGAAATGGACTAGATCCTCATAATATTTCATATCGTGAGGAACATATAGAGGAAGAAGAGAGTATTAAAAAAGTAAATCAATAAAAATTGATATATTTTGCAGTGAAAAAGCAAGCCATTTCAGGCTTGCTTTTTTTTATAAAGAGACTTCTTTTTTATTCTTTTTGCTAAATTGAACTGAATTTGTTTCTTTTCTTTGTAATCGTTTCTCTAAAAGATTAACAAAATAAGTAAATAGAAGAACAAGTACGAGGTAATATAAACCAACGATTATGTATGTATCTAATTGTTGGAAGTTACTTGCAGCAATTGATAAACCTGATCCCCATAATTCGGACAATCCTACATATGCAACGAGAGAAGAGTCCTTTAATCCAATAATAAACTGATTTCCTAAAGGAGGAAGAGATTGACGAAATGCTTGCGGTAATACAATACGGCGCATTGCTAAAGGATAAGGCATACCTAAAGAACGAGCGGCTTCCAATTGTCCACGGTCGACAGATTGAATGGAACCGCGGAAAATTTCAGTAATATATGCACCGTTATGGATTGCTAAAGCAATTGCTCCTGCCCAAAAAGGAGTGAAGACAATAATCGATGTAATACCGAAATAGAGAATGGCAATTTGAACAATTAAAGGTGTACCACGAATAATGGCGATATATACATGAGCAATACTATTTAAAATCTTATTGTTAGAGATTCGAAAAAAAGCGAATAGTAATCCAATTAGTGAACCAAGTAATAGGGATGTTAGTGTTAATTGTAATGTGACAATAGTAGCCTTTAAGAGTGTGGGATAAGTAGACATAAAAATTTCAAACATATGTGTCACCTCATATTGTATGGATTTTGGTAGGGAATGAAATACCCCACATAAAAAGTGGGGCATAATGTATGAAACATTTGACTAGCTAATTTACTTCGTTTTTTCCTCTTCGCCGAGAATATTACGCCCAAACCATTTTTTACTGATTTTTTCATACGTACCATCTTTAATGATTTCATCTAAAGCTTTATTTACTTTCTCAACCATTTCTTTATCATCTTTACGAATAGCAATTCCCATTTCATCAAGATTTAATGGTTTTCCAGCTTCTTTTATATTTGATTTACCTTCTTTGATCATACGTAAACCAACCATTTGATCAGTGATTACTGCATCAATACGTCCAGGCTCTAAGTCCATAAGTGCAGTAATATCGCTGTCATATTCTGTGATTTGATCTGTATGTTTTGCAACAAGGTCTTTAAAGGTACTAGCCTTTACAACACCAATTTTTTTACCTTTCAAATCTTCTGGAGAAGAGATAGATGTATTCTTTTTAGCCACAAAAATTTGGGCACCAGAACGATAATAAGGATTTGAGAAACTAACAGCTTTTAAGCGTTCTTCTGTAATTGCCATACTGCCCAATATAGCATCATATTTTTTCGATTGTAGACCTTGAATTAGCGTTTCCCATGGATTTGTAATAGGAGTGGGTTTCATATTCATTTTTTTCGCAAGTGCCTCACCAATTTCCACATCAAAACCGGCAAGCTTTCCGTCATTTTCTTTATAGTTAAAAGGTTTATATAAGCCACTCATCGCATAACGAAATTCTTTTTTACCATTTGAAGAAGTAGTAGCACTTTCCTTACTACAGGCTCCTAGTATGAAGGATGTACATAATGTAATACTCGCAACAATGGTTAATAGTTTTCTTTTCATAAAACCCCTCCTATATATTGATCATACGGATGGTTTTAAGTATGTTACTGAGATATTTTATTTGGACAATTAGTTGTGCACCGTATGAATGTATTTCTTTTCATTTGAAACAGAAGTTACATTATAAAACGTTGCGTAAAAATTGTTTTGCTCGTTCATGTGATGGAGCTGAAAAGAATTGTGCTGGCGGAGCGTCCTCTACAATCTTTCCGTCATCCATAAATATGACGCGATCAGCTACATCTCTTGCGAAATTCATTTCATGAGTAACGATAACCATGGTCATTCCTTCTTCAGCAAGTTCTTTCATAACTTGCAATACTTCTCCAACAAGTTCAGGGTCTAAGGCTGAGGTAGGTTCATCAAATAGCATAATTTTAGGATTCATGGCAAGAGCTCGTGCAATGGCAATGCGCTGCTTTTGACCACCTGACAGGAGGTGGGGAGTTACATCTGCTTTATCTTGTAGACCGACTTTTTGCAAAAGCTGATTTCCAATTTCCTTTGCATTTGTTGTTTCTAATTTTTTTACATGGATAGGTGCTTCTATGATGTTTTCTAGTGAGGTCATATGAGGAAAGAGGTTAAAGTGCTGAAAAACCATTCCGACATTTTCACGGACTTTGTTTAAATTTGAATGCTGTGGATCAATTCGTTCACCTTGTAAGTGAATTTCACCTTCATCGTACATTTCTAAAAAGTTAAGACAGCGAAGTAATGTACTTTTACCGGAACCACTGGCACCAATTAAAACAACAACTTCTTTTTCTTTTACTTGTAAATCAATTCCTTTTAAAACATCAAGCGAGCCGAATGATTTTACTAGATTTCGAACCTGAATCATACAAAACCCCCAGTCAAAATATATTTTACAAATGTTGCCCCTTATTTCTGTTATTAGTCATAAATTGTCAGAATCCTTTATTTTTTTCGGGTAATTTGATATTCAAAGAAATAATGATTTTAAAAATCCCTATATCTTTCTATAACGAAAATATGGATAATAATATATAGGTAGTACTTATGTTGCTTATAAAAAGGGGGAAAGAAGAGATGGAAAAAGAAAGGAAGACATTTTCCTTTGGCTTACGTACACAACTTATGCTATTTACTACAGTTTTAGCTTTTATTACATATTCAACAAGTATATTTTTTATTTACGTGATATACGATTATTTTCAAAGTTATGTAAGTCAAACTGTTTATAATATTATCGTTATGTTATTAGGTGTAGTATGGTCTGGAATTTTAGCGTATGGAGCAGCAATCTTTTTAATTAAACCACTTCGAAAGTTGGAGGAGGCTGCAAGGAAAGCGGCCGATGGCGATATTCGTGAAGATGTCCCGTTACCAAAAACAGATGATGAGATTAAATCTTTAAGTGTTGCATTTAATATGATGCTAGGGAACTTAAGAGGTATGGTAAAAAATATTGATACTACATTTTCGTATACAAATAATCAAGTTCAGCAAATTAGAAGGCAAACAGGGGAAGCAACAAAGCAAGCACGAGGTGTGTCTGAAACCCTTGCAGAAATTTCTTCTGGCGCCGAGCAATCAGCAGCTTCCATTCAGGCGATTGTTTCTGCTGTTGATACAACAACTTCTATTGCGAGTGAAGTAGAAGAAAAAGCAAAACAGTCTGACGAGTTGTCTTTAGAAATGGTTCAAGCTTTAGGGCAAAGTACACGAGTCTTTACTTCTTTAATTCAAGGTATTCAAACATTGGCAAAAGAAAATGAAAATTCGATGCAAAATGTACAGAAATTAGAAGAACGAATGAAACAAGTAGAACATATTGTTTCTGTTGTGAGTGAGATTGCTAGTCAAACGAATTTATTAGCACTGAATGCTTCTATTGAGGCGGCTCGTGCTGGAGAGCATGGAAGGGGCTTTGCAGTTGTAGCTGAAGAAGTACGTAAACTTGCCGATGAAAGCGATCATTCTGCAAGAAATATATCGCAGTTATTACGGAATATGCAAGAAGAAGTGCAACAAGTCGCATTGAAAATGACAGAGCAAGTGAAAACGGCTAAAGAAGAGGCGAAACGTGGGGAAGCTACTGAATTAATTTTAAAAGAAATGTCATCAAGTATTATGGAAGTTGCCGATGCAACGAAGCAAATTAGTGGCTATATGAACGAACAAGTGAGTCACATTCATCAAACCGGAGCACAGACGAAGGCTGTAGCAGCAATTGCTGAGGAAACATCAGCTGGTTCACAAGAAGTAGCACGTGTGACGTTGCAACAATCTAAAAATATGGTAGTAATCGATCAATTGTTAAAGGATTTAGAAAAGCAAGCAGCAGACTTGAAACAAACAATTGAACGATTTTCAATGTAAAAAGGAAGAACAGCATTCTGTTCTTCCTTTTTACGTATGAAAGGGTGGGATACTTTGTTGAAAACGAAAAACATTGCAAGGATCATATATGGTTTTCACTTTACGCAATCTTTGAAAGTTAGGGCCGTAATAACTAGTTTGCCAATTTTTAATGTCGATATCGGGCCAATTGATAAAGCTTTCTCGTAAATCTTTAACCGAGCATATGTAACGTGCGTGGACAAGAGCAGGTGAGGAATGAGATTTGCTTTTGTGAGAAATAAATAAAGCATAAGAATAAGGAATCTACATAGAGTTCAATGAAAACAGTTGCAAACTATTCATATTTTGTTATGATAGTGTTACGAAAACGTTTGCATAAATTTCTGATGGGATGCAAAAGGAGAGAATGACTATGAAAAAGACATGGTGGAAAGAAGCGGTTGCGTATCAAATTTATCCGCGTAGCTTTATGGATTCAAATGGTGATGGTATTGGAGATTTACAAGGTATTATTGCAAAACTGGATTATTTAAAAGATTTAGGTATAGATGTAATTTGGATTTGTCCAATGTATAAGTCACCTAATGATGATAATGGCTATGACATTAGTGATTATCAAGATATCATGGATGAATTTGGTACGATGGAAGACTTTGATGCTTTACTAGATGAAGTTCATAAGCGTGATATGAAGCTTATTATTGATTTAGTTATTAATCATACGAGTGATGAACATCCATGGTTTATTGAGTCACGTTCATCTAAAGACAATCCGAAGCGTGATTGGTATATTTGGCATGATGGTAAAGATGGTGCGGAACCAAACAACTGGGAAAGTATTTTTAATGGTTCGGCATGGGAATATGATGAAGTAACAGGACAATATTATTTACACTTATTCTCGCGTAAACAACCAGATTTAAACTGGGAGAATAAAGAGGTTCGCGAAGTGTTATACGATACAGTTAATTGGTGGCTTGATAAAGGAATTGATGGTTTCCGAGTGGATGCAATCAGCCATATTAAAAAAGAAGATGGTTTCAAAGATATGCCAAATCCAAAAGAACTAAAGTATGTACCATCTTTTGATAAACATATGAATGTGGATGGTATTCAACCTTTATTAGAAGAGTTAAAAGAAAATACGTTTTCTAAGTATGATATTATGACTGTTGGTGAAGCGAATGGCGTTAAGATTGAAGATGCTGAGCTTTGGGTTGGAGAAGAGCAAGGTAAGTTCAATATGGTATTCCAATTCGAACATTTAAGTTTATGGGATGCAGAAAAGAAGAAAGATCTTGATGTTGTAGGTTTGAAAAAGGTATTAACGAAATGGCAAAAAGGGTTAGAAAATAAAGGATGGAATGCTTTATATATTGAGAATCACGATAAGCCACGTATCGTTTCAACTTGGGGAGACGATAAACAATATTGGCGTGAAAGTGCAACAGCTCTTGGAGCAATGTATTTCTTTATGCACGGTACACCGTTTATTTATCAAGGACAAGAAATTGGGATGACAAATGTTCAATTCCCAAATATTGAAGATTATGATGATGTAGCAATTAAAAATTTATATCGAGAGAAAATTGCAGAGGGCGTATCACATCAAGATATGATGGAAATTATATGGGCTTCTTGCCGCGATAATTCACGTACACCTATGCAGTGGAACGATGAGATGAATGCTGGCTTTACAACAGGTGCATCTTGGTTTGGTATGAATCCAAACTATAAAGAAATTAATGTTGAAAAGCAAAAGAATGAAGAGAACTCTATTTTCAATTTCTATAAGAAAATGATTGCCTTGAAAAAAGAGCACGATGTACTGAATTACGGTACGTATGATTTACTTTTAGAAGATGATCCGCAAATTTATGCATATACTCGTACATTAAACGATGAAAAAATCGTTGTAATTAGTAATATCTCAAAAGAGGTAGCTGTGTATAATGAAGGTTCATTTGCACTAGAACGCAAACGTTTGCTTTTAAATAACTATAAAGTTGCGGAAAATGAACAAGTAACTTCAATCACGTTAAAACCTTATGAAACAAGGGTTTATCGCATTTCATAATAAAAAAGGATGCTCTTAGAGCATCTTTTTTTATGAAAAAAAATAAATTTCTATTGCAAAGTGAAAACGCTTTTATTAAAATAGATTTATGAAAACGGTTGCGTAAAGATAAAAATAAAGTAACGTAAGGAATCGTTTTCATAATAGAAACAGAAATTATCATTTAAATCATTATGTTGTTATAAATAAAGGGGAGGAAGAACAGATGAAAATTACGTCTTTTGATTTTTGGCAAAAGTTCGGGAAAGCATTATTAGTTGTTGTAGCTGTAATGCCAGCAGCTGGTTTAATGATTTCTATCGGTAAGTTAATTGGGATGTCTGCTGGGGATATTAACGCAGTTCATACAATCGCTCGCGTAATGGAAGACATCGGTTGGGCAATCATTACAAATCTACACATCTTATTCGCAGTAGCAATTGGGGGATCTTGGGCGAAGGATCGCGCAGGTGGTGCATTTGCAGCGCTATTAGCATTCGTCTTAACGAACAGAATTACAGGAGCTATATTTGGCGTAAACGCTGAAATGTTAGCGGATTCAAAAGCGACAGTTTCTTCAGTATTAGCAGGAGATTTAGTTGTAAAAGATTACTTTACTTCTGTACTTGGTGCACCAGCATTAAACATGGGAGTTTTCGTAGGGATTATCACAGGTTTTTTAGGAGCTACTCTATATAACAAATATTATAACTATAATAAACTACCACAGGCATTAGCATTCTTTAACGGAAAACGATTCGTACCATTCGTTGTAATTGTTTGGTCTACAGTCACTGCAATTGTATTATCACTTTTATGGCCGTTCATCCAAAGTGGATTAAATGAATTCGGTCGCTGGATTGCAGCATCTAAAGATAGTGCACCAGTTGTTGCACCATTTGTATATGGAACGTTAGAGCGTTTACTATTACCATTCGGTTTACATCATATGTTAACGATTCCGATGAACTACACAGAGCTAGGCGGAACATATACGATGTTAACTGGTTCAAAAGTTGGACAAATTGTAGCAGGACAAGATCCTTTATGGCTTGCATGGATTACAGACTTAAATAATTTACTAGCAAATGGAGATACGAAAGCATATAACGATTTATTAAATAACGTTGTACCAGCTCGTTTCAAAGCTGGACAAGTTATTGGCTCAACAGCAGCGTTAATGGGTATTGCTTTCGCGATGTTCCGTAATGTTGATAAAGAAAAACGTGCAAAATATAAACCAATGTTCTTATCGGCTGCATTAGCAGTATTCTTAACAGGTGTAACAGAACCAATTGAATTCATGTTCATGTTTATTGCTCCAGTATTATATGTTGTATATGCAATTACAACAGGACTTGCATTCGCATTAGCAGATTTAATTAACTTACGTGTTCACGCATTTGGATTTATTGAATTAATTACTCGTACACCGATGATGGTTAATGCAGGACTAACAAGAGATTTAATCAATTTCGTTATCGTTTCATTAGTGTTCTTCGGTCTGAACTTTACATTATTCAATTTCTTAATTAAAAAATTCAATTTACCAACACCAGGACGTGCAGGTAACTATATTGATAATGAAGATGAGTCATCAGAAGGAACAGGAAATGTACAGGATGGTTCATTAGCAACAAAAGTTATTGATTTATTAGGTGGTAAAGAAAATATTGCTGACGTAGATGCTTGTATGACGCGTTTACGTGTAACAGTAAAAGATTTAGATGTTGTTGCACCAGAAGCACAGTGGAAACAAAATGGTGCTTTAGGACTTATCGTAAAAGATAAAGGTGTACAAGCAGTATATGGTCCGAAAGCTGACGTATTAAAGTCAGACATTCAAGATATGTTAGGTGCGTAATAAGATGAAATTGCTAACTTTAAACTGTCACTCTTGGCAAGAAGAGAATCAAATGGAAAAGATAAAATATCTTGCTCAAGTCATTCAAGAAGAAGAGTACGATGTCATCGCATTGCAAGAAGTAAGTCAGTCGATACAAGCTGAAAATGTATGCGGTAACAAGAAAGAAGATAATTTTGGACTTTTACTATTAGAAGAGTTAAAAGCGTTACATGTAAAAGATTACAATATTACTTGGGATTTCTCTCATATTGGTTATGATGTGTATGAAGAAGGATTAGCGATTATAACGAAGCATAATGTTGTAAAAGAAGATACGTTCTTTATTTCAGAAAATAAGGATACAACGTATTGGAAAACACGCAAAATTGTAAGTGCGACAATTGCTTATAATGATAAGAATATAACGTTTTACTCTTGCCACCTCGGTTGGTGGAATGATGAAGAAGAATCATTCAAAGATCAAGTTAATCGTTTGATGGGGCGTGTAGATAGTAATGAACTTTCCTTCTTAATGGGTGATTTTAATAATAACGCTCGTTTACAAGGTGAAGGTTATGAATATATGATGCAAAAAGGTTTGTATGACACATATGAACTAGCAATAGAGAAGGATGAAGGAACAACTGTCCAAGGTGAGATTGCTGGTTGGGATGAAAATAAACATAACTTACGAATCGATCTAATATTGTGTAACCAAAGTGAAAAAGTTCGTTCTTCAAAAGTCATTTTTAATGGTACGAACAGAAATGTAATTTCAGATCATTTCGGTGTAGAAGTACAAGTAGATATATAATAGAAGAAATCCTCACAGATGATGAAAAGCTGTGAGGATTTTTTTGAGGAATACAAGTATTACCAAGATAAAATACTTGTATTTTTTATGACATTTCCTATATATTTGTTATTATTGAATGTAAAACTAATTTGGTCATTTTGTATGCATACTTTTTTTACTTCGTTATATAATGAAGTAAGTGAAATGTTTAATGGGAAAAATAGTGTATTTTCGTTTAATCCACGATGTAGAAAGTGATATAATTGCAAAATGTATGTATCATTTTCTAAAGAAGGAAAAATATATAATTAGGTGATAACTTCTATGAAACAAATTTGGCGTATTTATAAGACAGATTTACGGAATGTAGCTAAACATTGGGCTGCAATTGTTATTGTTTTAGGATTAATGATTTTACCATCGTTATATGCATGGTTTAACATTAAAGCTTCTTGGGATCCATATGGAAATACAAAAGAGGTTCCCATTGCCGTTTCTAACCAAGATGCAGGCTCTAATTTAAGAGGGAAAGATATCAATATCGGGGACGAGATTGTAGATTCTCTAAAGAAAAACAAGAATCTTGGTTGGAAATTTGTAGACCAAAAGCAGGCGATTTACGGAGTTGAGCGTGGGGATTATTATGCAAGTATTACAATCCCAAAAGACTTCTCTGAAAAAATTGCAACGGTTCTGGATGAAAATCCACAAAAGCCAGAACTTGATTACTATGTAAATGAAAAAGTAAATGCGATTGCACCGAAAATTACAGCAAAAGGTGCATCAGGTATTACGGAAGAAATTAGTAAAAACTTCGTTAAAACAGCAAACGGTGAGATTTTTAAAATCTTCAATGACCTTGGAATCGATTTAGAAACAAACTTACCAAGTATCGAGAAAGTAAAAGACCTTGTCTTTAAGTTAGAAGCGCAGTTCCCAGAAATGAATACATTAATGGATAAGGCGTTAGATGATGCAACTCGAGCAGAGGATATTGTGAAAGTAGCGCAAAAAGAGTTACCGGTTGTAGAAAGTGTTATGAATGATGGGCAGGAAGCATTAGGGAATTTAGATAAGTTCTTTGCGAGAAATAATGAAACATTGAATCGTGCTCCGGGAACTATTAAGAATAATTTAATTGTAACGAAGCAGGGATTGGATGCTGCAGCGAAAATTACGGATTACTTAAAAAATCCTTCATTTGATTTTAATCTGACACTTCCAGATCCAGCTAAATTACCAGTGTTACCTAATATAACTCTTCCACAAATACCGCAAATACCAGAAATTCCAGCGTTACCGCAAGTGAATGGTGATGGGTATAAGAATATTGCTAAAAATATTGATCAAACTGTAAATAATGTTTTCAGCTCAATACGTGTTGGAACAACTTACGCACAAGGTGTTATAAACGGGTTACAAAATGGTAATTTTGATCCGGAAAAAGCGAAACAAGATCTTAATAATGTTTCTGAGACGCTGCAAGGACGTGCGGATAGTGTTTCATATGTAATTGATGTCTTTACTAAATTTAAAGAGTCGGCATCAACTGATTTTGGAAAAGAATTCTTCCAAAAGAGAATAGAAAGATTAACAAACCTTAAATCAGCTATTGAAAATGCAAATGGTGGCGTTAAAGATATTGCCAATATTATTGGTACAGGGCAAGAAGTGAAACAAGATGTAAGAGATGCTACTAATAAAAAGTTAGATTCAATAAATAACTTGGTAAATCAAGCAGAAGCAGATTATAATGCAACATTCGTAACTGATTTTGAAAAAGCAGTAAGTACAGCCGAGCAATTGAAAGATAAGGCTGAAGGTGTAAAAGAAGATGCGCAACAACTTAGAGGTAATTTAAATCAAGATATAAAAAAAGCGAATGAGTTAGTAAATCAAACCAATGAGGCATTAGACAATGGTAGAGAAAAGTACGATAAGGCTGTAAGTGATTACAGCAGATTAAAAACAGAACTTGGAAAAGCAAGAGAAGACTTAAGCAACGCAGGTGTTAATGGATTAGACTCTACAAAAGTAGCCTTAAATGATTTAAATGGACAGTTCAAAGCAGCATGGAATTTATTTAACGACATGATTCCAGTTCTGGAAAGTACAAATAAAGTTTTAGCAGATGTAAATAGTGATAAGAACACGAATAACACGATTTCTAAATTGAATAAAGTAAAAGATGGTCTTCAAAAAGGAATCGATTTAACTGATAAAGGAATTGACTCTATTAATAAAGGGCAAAAACCAGCAGCAGATGTGATTGAAAGTATTAATGAAGTATCTAAAAGTGTTTCGGGCCAAATTGGTGACATTTTAGCTAAATATGACTCAGAAATCACTCCAAATTTCAATGCAGCTATTGCTCGTACAAAAGAGATGTCTAAAAACACATCTCAAATTTTAAAAGAAGCAGACAAAAAGCTTCCAGATGTTAAAAAGCTACTAGAAGATTCATCAAAAGGCTTAGTAGACGGTAAAAAGAAATTAACAGACATTAAGGCTGACATGCCGGAGACTGAGAAAAAGATTAAGGACTTAGCAAATAAAATTCGTGATTTTGAATCTGAAGAGGATATAAAAGACATCATACGCTTATTGAAAAATGATGTTGAAAAGCAAAGTGATTACTTCGCGAATCCAGTCAATTTAAAAGAGAATAAGTTATTTGCGATGCCAAACTACGGTTCAGCGATGTCACCATTCTATACAGTGCTTGCATTATGGGTAGGCGCATTATTAATGGTTTCATTATTAACAGTAGAAGTACATGAAGAAGGCGCGAATTATAAGAGCCATGAAATTTACTTCGGACGTTTATTAACATTCTTAACGATAGGTCTTTCACAAGCGTTTATCGTATCGATGGGAGATATATTCTTACTCGGTACGTACGTAGTCGATAAGTTCTGGTTTGTATTATTTAGTTTATTTATTGGCGGGGTCTTCGTTTGTATCGTATACTCACTCGTTTCTATTTTCGGAAACGTTGGGAAATCGATGGCGATCATTCTACTTGTACTGCAAGTAGCAGGATCGGGCGGAACATTCCCAATTCAAATGACACCAGCGTTCTTCCAAGCAATTTATCCGTTCTTACCGTTCACATATGCAATTAGTGCGATTCGTGAAACAGTAGGTGGAATGCTTTGGGATATCGTAACGCGAGATTTACTTGTGTTAAGTGCTTTCGTAGTAATTATGATTGTTGCTGCGTTATTACTGAAAACACCAATTAACAAATCGAGTGAAAAGTTTGTTGAGAACGCTAAAGGAAGTAAAATTATTCATTAAAAATAAAAGGTTCCTACCGATAGTGGTAGGAACCTTTTTGTTTAATCAAATTTTAACTTCTTTAATGCTTCTGCGAACGGATTGTTTAATGGTTCTTCTTCTTTGTTCTGCTGTTTCATATATTTTTGAACGTCGCGTTTATCAGCTTTGCTTCCAGATTCCTTTTTACGTCTTTCTTGGAATGTGGATAATTTCTCGCGATAGCCACATTTACATGCAAAGATTTGTCCTGCACCTTCACCACGTAATTCTAACTTCTTCTTACATTGCGGACAACGAGCGTTTGTTGTACGAGATACATTTTTACGATGGCCACATTCACGGTCTTGGCATACAAGCATTTTTCCTTTTTTGCCGTTTACCTCTAGCATTGGTTTACCGCAGTCTGGACAAGACTTTGTTGAAATGTTGTCATGTTTATATTTTTTATCACTCGATTTAATTTCAGAAACAATTTCTTTCGTATAGTTCTTCATTTCTGAAATGAATACTTCTTTTTTCAGTTTACCCTTTGCAATTGCTTCGAGTTTTTGCTCCCATTCACCAGTTAGTGTAGGAGATTTCAGTTCTTCTGGCACTAAATCAAGTAGCTGACGGCCTTTTGAAGTAATGTGAATATCTTTACCACGTTTTTCAAGTAAGAACGAATTGAATAACTTGTCGATAATATCTGCGCGTGTCGCTACAGTACCTAATCCACCAGTTGATTTTAACGTATCAGCAAGTTGTTTGTTTTGCGTATCCATATATTTTGTAGGATTCTCCATTGCTGAAAGTAAAGTTGCCTCGTTAAAACGTGCAGGTGCTTTCGTTTGACCTGATGTTTGCATAATTAACTTTACAGTTAATGTATCGCCTTTTTCAATGCGAGGTAGAAGTTGCTCTTTTACGTCATCCATTACATCATCATCTTCAAAGCGGTTTTCATATACTTCTTTCCAGCCGGCATGTAAAATTGTTTTTCCTCGTGCAATGAACGTTTCATTGCCAACTTTTGTGCGTAACGTTAGTTGTTCGTATTCGAATGCTGGGGATAAAATGGCTAAGAAACGTTTTACAACTAAATCATAAATTTTACGTTCTTTATCTGTGAAGGCGGAGAAATTAACGTATCCTTCTGTCGGAATAATTGCGTGATGATCGCTTACTTTACTATCATCAACAAATGATTTATTAGCCTTGATAGGCTTTTGTAATACTTTATGTGCTAAAGGACGGTATTCTCCAACGCCACATGCTTTTAGACGCTCTGGAAGTGTTCCAACGATATCAGATGAAATATAGCGTGAATCTGTACGAGGATACGTTAGAACTTTATGTTGCTCATACAATTTCTGCATAATGTTTAATGTTTCTTTCGCAGAGTAACCGAACTTTTTATTTGCATCACGTTGTAATTCAGTTAAATCGTAAAGACCAGGAGAGAATGACTTCTTCTGTTTTTTATCAATTTCCACAACGGTAGCATTATGCTTATCTAAACCTTTTACAATACCATCAATTTTTTCTTTATTAAAACTGCGGCTATTACCATTTGCATCTTGCCAAGTTAGTTTTAACTGATTCGTTGTTTGTGCTTCGATACCGTAGTAAGTTTGAGCTTTGAAGTTCTTTATTTCATCTTCACGATTAGCGATCATAGCGACAGTAGGTGTTTGTACACGGCCGCAATTCAGCTGGGCATTAAAGCGAGTCGTTAAAGCGCGAGTCGCGTTAAGACCGATGTACCAGTCAGCTTCTGAACGTGCGACAGCCGAAGCGTATAAATTGTCATATGCTTTACCTGGTTTTAAATTTGCGAAGCCATCTTTAATTGCTTTATCAGTAACAGATGAAATCCATAAACGCTTAATAGGTTTTTGTATTTTAACTTTATCGATAATCCAACGTGCGACTAATTCGCCTTCGCGTCCAGCATCTGTCGCTACAATAATTTCATTTACATCTTTTCTAAGTAGCTGACTCTTCACAGCATTAAATTGTTTCCCTGTTTGTTTAATAACCGTTAATTTCAAGCGCTCAGGTAGCATCGGTAAATCTTCTAAATTCCACTGTTTATATTTCACATCATAGCTTTCTGGATCAGCTAATGTAACGAGATGACCTAAAGCCCAAGTTACAATATATTTACTACCTTCAAGGTAGCCATTTCCTTTTTTATCGCACTTAAGTACACGCGCAATATCACGTGCAACGGAAGGCTTTTCAGCGATTACAACGCTTTTTACCATATTTAAAACATCCTTTCAAATTTCCATACGTTAACTATAGCATACATCTTCTTGAGATTCAGTTTCGCTCCAGATTTGAACGTTTTTTAGTAGGATAACATCTGTTTGAGGGTGAATGATGGCGACAGAACATAATATGCGCCATGATGAGACTATGAGAAATAGATACTTATTTATCCCGCATTAATGGGCAGTAAGACCCCTACCTCAAAATTCAGCGGAAGCCAAGAAGTTAGGTAGGGGATCAACTGCCCATAAAAGCCTGATTGGTTCAACTAATAATCAGTGGGGGATGAACAAAACCCCCACTGATTAAAGTTTCACTTTATTATGCTTATTGTTTTATTAGTTGCTCCTATATTAAATAGAAAAGTAAAGAACTTGTTATTTTACTAGAATAAGAGTAGACTTTGAAGTAGATGAATAATAAACACATGGGAGTTTGTGGATGCAAACTGAGAGTATGACTAATCCGTCATTGACCATTTGAACCTGTTGGATAATGCCAGCGTAGGGAGAGTGTAAAAGCACATGTTCAGGCACTTTGCGTACGCGCAAAGTGCCTTTTTGTGTATCTCCCATCACTATAGTTAGGAGATGAAAAGGATGAATATGAAAGAAATTAGTAAAGTAGTGGATTTGGTGAGAGAGTCTAATCCACTCGTGCATAATATTACAAATGTTGTTGTAACAAATTTTACAGCTAACGGCTTGTTAGCGTTAGGAGCATCACCTGTAATGGCGTATGCGAAAGAAGAAGTAGCAGAAATGGCTAGCATTGCTGGAGCGTTAGTATTAAATATGGGGACACTTCGTCCTGAAGAGGTAGAAGCGATGTTACTTGCTGGTAAATCAGCAAATGTGAATAATGTACCAGTACTATTTGATCCAGTTGGTGCAGGAGCAACATCGTATCGAACAGAAGTTGCGAGACATATTCCGGCTGAAATTGATTTAGCGATTATCCGCGGAAATGCAGCTGAGATAGCGAACGTTATTAATGAGAGATGGGAAATTAAAGGGGTAGACGCCGGTGTTGGAAATGGCAATGTCGTAAGTATTGCAAGGCAGGCAGCGGATGAATTAAATACAGTAGCGGTGATTACTGGAAAAGAAGATGTTGTTACAGATGGAGAACGAACGATCCTTATTCGAAATGGTCACCCTATTTTAACGAAAGTTACGGGAACTGGTTGTTTACTAACTTCTGTAATAGGAGCATTTGTAGCAGTAGAAAAGGATTATGTAAAGGCAGCAGTAGCGGCATTAACGTTTTATGGTGTAGCTGCGGAACTGGCAGCTGCTAAGACAGTGGAAAAGGGACCTGGTAGTTTCCAAATTGAATTTTTAAATCAGTTAGCGAATACCACTTCGGGTGATATTGAGAAGTATGGGAAGATTGAGCTTATATAGTAAGGAGGGGAACTAGATGCCCTGTATTACAAAGGCTGAAATGTCTAGATTATTATCAGTATATTTTATTATGGGAAGTAACAATTGTGCGAAGGAGCCACTACAAGTATTGAGAGATGCACTTGAAGGCGGTATAACAATTTTTCAATTTCGTGAAAAGGGGGAAGGGGCTTTAACGGGAGAGAAACGTATTTGTTTCGCGAAAGAACTACAAGCAGTCTGTAAAGAGTACGGTGTACCATTCATCGTAAATGATGATGTGGAACTAGCTATGGAGTTAGATGCAGATGGCGTGCATGTTGGCCAAGATGATGAAGGAATTACTTCTGTTCGTGAAAAAATGGGTGATAAAATTGTTGGTGTATCTACACATACAATTGAAGAAGCACGCTGGGCAATTGAAAACGGAGCTGATTATTTAGGTGTTGGCCCTATTTTCCCAACGAGTACAAAAAAAGATACGAAAGCAGTTCAAGGAACGAAAGGTTTAGCTTATTTTAGAGAGCAAGGAATTACAATACCGATCGTCGGGATTGGTGGCATTACAATTGAAAATACAGCGTCAGTTATAGAAGCAGGTGCGGACGGCGTTTCTATTATTTCCGCGATTAGTTTAGCGGAATCTGCGTATGAAAGTACGAAGAAGCTAGTTGAGGAAGTAAATAGGGGTTTGTAGGAAAACGGAACTTCACAAAAATAGTAAAAAACATAATGGACCGTTAAAAATATTTAAACAAACGTTTGATTAAAAAAGCACAAACCCTTTAAAATTGTCGGTTTGTGCTTTTTCTTTAAAACATAATTGATATTAGGAGCATTCCAATTCCGATAGAGGTGAATGTTGCGATTAGGCCTGGAATCATAAAGCTATGATTTAAAACATATTTACCAATACCTGTTGTACCAGTGCGATCGAAGTTAATGGCAGCAACGATTGTTCCATAGTTTGGAATGAAGAAATATCCATTTACTGCAGGGAACATTGCGATTAGTAGTGCTGGTGGAATACCGAGTGATAATCCAAGAGGCATTAAAGCACGTACTGTTGCTGCTTGGCTATATAGTAAAATAGATAGAATGAATAATGCGATGGCAAATAGCCATGGTGCACTTGTTACTAGGTGCTGAATTGATCCTTGAATCATATTTAAGTTTCCGTTAAAGAAAGTATCTCCCATCCAAGCGATACCGAAAATAGCAACAACAGCTGTTGCCCCCGCTTTAAAGACGTTACCAGACACGATGCTTTCTACATTTGGTTTGCAGAAAATAATAATAAGAGCTGCGATAGTTAACATAACCATTTCAATTGTGTTTGGCATGGAAAGACGAATTAACTTCCCGTCAACCATCCATCCTGGACGAAGTGCTTCAAATGAACCGAGAAGTACGACAAGGAAAGTTCCTACTAAGAAAAGGATAACGGATAGTTTAGCGCTTTTTAAACCAACAAATTCTTTCTTCTCTTCAATTTTAGGAATCATTCCTTCTTTTAAACGTTTCAAGTATTCAGGGTCTTCATTTAATTCTTTCCCCATTTTGCTAGCAACAAATGCAGCTACCATACAAGCGATGAAGGTAGAAGGAATACTTACTTTTAAAATATCTAATAAGGTGATTTTATAGTCAGCTAGCATTGCTAAAAGTGCAACTGTTGCAGCTGATATAGGGCTAGCTGTAATTGCTTGTTGGGAAGCGATTACGGCAATTGACATTGGTCGTTCCGGTCTAATCCCAGATTCGCGAGAGACTTCTGCGATAACAGGAAGTACAGAATAAGCAACGTGACCAGTTCCTGCGCACAGTGTAAATAAATAAGTAACAATTGGAGCAAAGAATGTAATGCGCTTTGGATTTTTTCGCAATGCTTTCTCAGCTAGATGAACAAGGTAGTCCATTCCTCCAGCGGCTTGCAGTGCACCGGCAGCTGTAATTACTGCTAAAATCATAAGCATTACATCAATAGGAGGAGCTGTAGGTTGTAAGTGGAAGACAAAAACAAGTATTGCCATACCAACGCCACCCATTACTCCTAGACCAACTCCGCCTAGGCGTGCGCCAATAAAAATGCAGAGTAGTAACGTAAGAAATTGTAGCCAAAACATGATAAACTACCTCCGGAATTCATTAGTTAAGATATATTTGAATAATTTAATTTGAACGAAAATTAAAACAAATACCCAAAATAATCCTTGTGTTATATACATTTTTTATTATATAACACAAGAAATGTAACATTCACGAACTTTGTTAAATTATTTCGAAAAAATAATACCTTGAAACTTTACATTTGCATCTCTAAATAGGTAGACATTTTAATTCTTATGTTGTAATCTTTGATAGAGAATAATTTAATTCTCATAGAACTCCCATATCGTTCAACTCGTTCAGCGAGAAAGGCAAACTGATGGAAACATTAGGACGCAAAACTACAGGAGCTAAGGTCGAAAGGCTATGCTAGCCAGTTACCGGACGGATAGGGTTGGTCTTGACCAATGCTCTTTTCATTGGTCTTTTTTTTGTTTATAAACAAATGAGAGCCGTTATCATTTATTAATAAAGTGTATATTTTAATAGCGTTACTTTATAGTAAGTTAATTAAGAAAGGTGATGTTAATGAGAAGATATTGGCATAAGCTATCATTTCTTCAAAAAAATGTATTGTTAACTGTGTTAGTTATTTTGACGCTTGTCGGTACTATGGGAGCGTTAAGTTTTAACATGTTTCAAAATAGCATGATGTCTATATTTGAAAGGCATTCTTTTGAAACAGGAGATACGGTATTACATAAATTAGACGCAGAAATATTGAGAGATGTTGCAAAAGACCCAACGGCAGAAAGAGAAAAGAGAGAGAAGTTAACAGAGAAATTAGATGAATCAACGGAAGAATTGAACAGTGTTGGACAAACCTATATTGTTGGAGCGAAAAAAAATGAAAAAGGTGAGCTACAAATCATTGATTTATCTACAGGTTTAGCAAATGTTGTTGAAGTAAGGCCGGGAGAATATTATAAACAACCAGACCTTTGGATGAAAGCATATGATAAAGTAATGAGCACAAAAAAAGCAAACATGACAGAAGTATATGAAGACGCATTAGGAACATGGGTAACGATATTAGAGCCAATTAAGGATGGAGAAGGTAATATTGTGGCACTTGTTGCAGCTGATGTAGATGCTTCTATTGTTCCTAGTACAAAAGAAAAGTTCATTATACAAGGTTTAATGTTTATTTGTATTTCTGTTTTAATTGCAACTTTTATTCAATTCTTAATTGTGCGTAACGCACTTGCTCCATTGCGGGATTTACGTGAAGGATTGCGCAGAGTCGGTGAAGGTGATTTAAGTATTAAATTAGAGGAAAGACCAGATGATATTGGTATTATTAATGCGTATTTTAATAATACCATTGAGAAGTTTAAAGGAATTATAGATAAAGTGAAGCAGACAGCAGAACAGGTTTCCTCATCTTCGCAAGAATTGTCAGTGAGTACGAAAGAGAATAGCATGGCAGTCCAAGGAATCGTAAGTTCTATAGTTGAGTTAAGGGCTGGCGTTCAATCACAAGAAACTTCAGTACCAAAGTATTTAGGTATTGTATATGAAATGGAAGATAGGATGGAAGAGATAACTAATATTGCAAAACAAATGGCGAAAGAGTCTGAAGGTACGACGCATCATTCAGTAAAAGGAAATGGTGTTATTGAACAGACGATTAATCAAATGAACATAATACAAAATGCAGTACAAGATTTATCTTCTATCATTCATTCTTTGGAAACAAGATCAAAAGAAATTAGTGATATTGTAAATGTAATTACAGGTATTTCAAATCAAACGAATTCGCTAGCTTTAAATGCTTCTATTAAAGCTTCACGTGCTGAGGCAACCGGAAAGGGATTTGCCGTTGTTGCTGATGAAGTGCGTAAATTAGCAGAGCAGACGGAAGCATCAGCAAAAGATATAGCGAAATTAATAGGGGAAACACAAGTTGAAACGGAAGAAGCTGTTGTTTCAATACAAAAAGCTTCAAAAGAAGTAGAATCCGGAATTAAACTTTTTCAAAGTAGTGGTGCTTTCTTTGAAAAAATTTCAAAATCAGCACAATCTGTTACAAATCAAGTTAGAGTTGTTTCTAGCAATTCAAGTGATATATTGCAAAATAGCCAAAATATTGTTCGTGTTGTAAATGAACTATCACTTATTGCAAATAAGTATGCAAATAGTAGTAATAATATTGAAGAAAGTATGAAAGAACAGGAAATGTCTGTACAAGATATTGCTGAATTAGCTAGTTCTTTAAGCTGGCTTTCACAGGAGTTACAAGAGTTAATAGGGGAATTCAAAAGTTAAATGAAATGATTATACGTGCTTTTGTTTGTTCAATAAAATAAATCATGCTACAATGAAAACGAATTAAGGACCGGGGAGCCAATTGGCTGAGAGGATGTAAACAAACATCGACCCTCAACCTGATCTGGATAATGCCAGCGTAGGGAGTTACTTAAAGTGATGTAGCATATGTTATTCTATAATAACTTGCATACAAGGCTTTCCTACGCAGTAGGAAAGCCTTTTCTTGTTTTAATATTTCATTTTATAAGGGGGATTTTACTATGTCACAACAAGTTACAATTTCATTTTCAGTAGTACCACAAGCGAAGAACAAAGATGTGTATTCTGTTGTTGATAAAGCAATTGAAGTTGTACAACAATCGGGAGTTCGTTATGAAGTAGGGGCAATGGAAACAACGCTGGAAGGAGAATTAGATGTACTTCTTGATATCATTAAACGTGCGCAACAAGCTTGTGTGGATGCTGGAGCAGAAGAAGTGATTACTTCTATTAAAATCCATTATCGTCCAAGCACTGGTGTAACGATAGATGAAAAGGTTTGGAAGTACCGTGATGAATATGCAAAACCAGAAGCAATCTAAAATAATTACAACAATTTGGCTTATCCTTCTCATAGCGATATGGGAAGGATCTGTTTCATTATTTAAAATTGAACCGTGGATTTTACCGAAGCCTTCTGCCATTGTTCAAGAATTAATTGGAATGAAAGATTTACTATTACCGAATACGATGCAAACGTTACAAGAGGTTCTAATCGGACTGTTTTTTGCGATTTTAATTGGGACAAGTATTGCAATTATTATGGATGTTATCCCTTTATTTCGTATTTTAATAAATCCGTTGCTTGTTATTTCGCAAACGATTCCAATCGTTGTACTTGCACCGTTATTTATTATTTGGTTTGGATATGGAATGCTACCGAAAGTAATGGTAGTAATACTCGTTTGTTTCTTCCCGATTGCGCTCAGCATTTTAGAAGGTTTTCAAACGGTAGATAAAAATATGTTGAAGTTGTTGCAAACGATGAAGGCAACGAAATGGCAAGTTTACCAGAAAGTAAAGTTTCCAGCGGTGCTGCCATACTTTTTCTCAGGTTTAAAAATTGCAGTTACATATAGCGTAATGGGAGCAATTATTGGGGAATGGCTCGGTGCAAGCGAAGGGTTAGGAGTTATGCTTACAAGAGCTACAAAATCCTTTCTAACAGCCCGAGTATTTGGTGTGGCGGCAATTATTGTTATGGTGACATTATGTCTGTATTTTATCGTGGAGTTTATGGCAAGAATAACAGCACCATGGATATATAGAAAGGACGGCAGAAAATGAAAAAAGGTTTAAAAGTTATGTTGGCTACCTTATTAGCAGTAGGTGTAGCTGGATGTAATCCGGCGAAGAAAGAAGAAAGTGCAAGTAAAGATCAAAAAGTAAAAGTAGTATTAGATTGGTTTCCGAATACGAATCATACTGGCCTATATGTAGCGCAAACGAAAGATTATTATAAAAAGCAAGGATTAGATGTAGAGATTATTCAGCCAGGTGATAATGTGACAGCGGAGCAAATGATAGCTTCCGGAAAAGCTGACTTCGCAATAAGCGCACAAGAAAATGTAACGTTGGCTCGTGTGGAAGGTATTCCTGTTGTATCTGTAGGAGCAATCATCCAACATAATACTTCAGCTTTTGCATCACTTAAAAAAGATAATATGACGTCACCAAAAGATTTTGAAGGTAAACGTTACGGCGGCTGGGGAGGACCAGCAGAAGAAGCGACGTTGAAGACAATCATGGAGAAGCATCAAGCTGATTTTAATAAAGTTGAAAAAATTATCTTAGGACAAACAGATTTCTTTAAATCAATCGGTCGTGATGCAGACTTTGAATGGATATATTACGGATGGGATGGAATTGAAGCGAAGCGCCAAGGAAAAGAGTTAAATACGATTATGGTGAAAGACTTAGACCCAGCGCTTGATTTCTATAGTCCTGTTATTATTACGAGTGAAAAACATACGAAGCAAGATAAAGACTTTGTGAAAAAGTTTATGAGTGCAACGACAGAAGGTTATAATTTTGCAATTAAAGAACCGAAAGAAGCTGCTGATATTTTAATTAAAGCAGTTCCAGATGTGAATAAAGAATTAGTACAAGAAAGTCAAAAATGGTTAAGTACGAAATATCAAGATGATGCAAAAACGTGGGGAGTACAGAAGGAAGAAGTTTGGACGAATTACATGAATTTCTTATATGATAACAAAGTTATTAAGAAGAAAATTGATGTGAAAGATGCCTTTACAAATGAGTTCCTTCCAAGTGAAAAATGAGTGGATTACAAATAAAAGAGATTGTAAAAGCTTTTGATGGAAAGAATGTATTAGCAAATATTAGTGCTTCTATACGAGAGGGAGAGTTCGTTTCCTTTGTAGGACCGAGTGGTTGCGGGAAAAGCACATTATTAAATATGATTGCAAATGTTGAAAAACCAACAAGTGGAAATGTAACGTATAAGGATACGCACGTACAAGAGCAAGATGTTGTAAGTTATATGCCGCAGCAGGATTTATTACTACCTTGGCGATCAGCTTTGCAAAATATAGTTCTTCCATTGGAAATCGAAGGGAAACCGAAAAAACAAAGGCTGACAGAAGGAATGGAAGCATTAAAGCAATTTGAACTAGATGAATATGCAGACCATTATCCAGATGAATTGTCTGGTGGTATGCGTCAAAGAATTAGTTTTTTGCGCACATATTTATGTGAAAAGCCAATTATGCTACTTGATGAGCCTTTTGGAAAATTAGATGCCTTTACAAAAATGGAAGTACATAGCTGGCTTTTAAACTCTTGGCACCAAGAGAAGCAAACAATCGTTATGGTTACACATGACTTAGATGAGGCAATCTTACTTTCGGATCGCGTATTTATTTTATCTCAAAGACCAGCATCAATAGTTGGAGAGGTACAAGTGAAATTACCTAGACCAAGAACGATGGATATGTTAACATCACTTGAGTTAAAGAAGGATAAGGAAGAAATTCTGAGAGTATTAGCTCCTTATATGAAAAAATAGAAAAAGCTCTTACCAGATTTAAATATAATTGCTGGTAAGAGCTTTTTTTTATAGAACATGAAAAGAATGAGAAGGAACAAAAGAAAAAATAGAGAATAGAATATAACAGAGTAGTTTATACTCTTAATATAACGAATGTTAAAGGAGTGAAAGGATAAAATGACTTTATCAACTGTTCTTCAAATGGTTTTAGCTTGATACGGGAGAAGTCTGCCCATTTTTAACGATTAAGCTAAATTGAAGACAGCAGGTAAAGAACCTTAATCCTTTTTTACGATAATATGTAATGGGTAAGGTGTATTCACCTTACCCATTTTTTATATGCACAATTAAATAAGGCTTTTTACTGTTGCTCTCTATTTAGCTTATGAACCATAAGTAGAGGAGAGAAAAAAATGAGTATATTAACAGTAGAAAATTTAAGTCATTCATATGGTGAGAAAACCATTTTATATAATGCGTGTTTTCGACTATTAAAGGGCGAGCATGTTGGGTTAGTTGGGAAAAATGGAATTGGAAAATCAACATTGTTAAGGGTTTTAACAGGAGAACTTATACATGATGACGGAAACATTGAATGGTTTCCACATGTGAAGATAGGTTTTTTACAGCAGCATATGGATTTACAAGAGGGGATAACAATTGAAGGATACTTACAAAGTGCATTTTCTAATTTGTATAGGATTGAATGCGAAATGTTAAAAATTGCTGAAGAAATGAATGGAGCAGGAAAAGTAGAAAAACTGTTAGTAAAGTATGGAGAATTACAAACTATATTGGAAAGCTCTAATTTCTATCAAATTCATACAGAAATTGAAGAAGTAGCAATCGGTTTAGGTTTATTTGAAATAGGGTTGAAAAAGGATGTTTCAAAGTTAAGTGGAGGACAGCGAACAAAGTTATTACTTGGGAAGCTCCTTTTAGAAAAAGCTGATGTTTTATTGCTAGATGAGCCAACAAATTATTTAGATACAGCCCATATAGAATGGTTGCAATCGTATTTGAGACTGTATGAAAAAGCTTATGTGATCATTTCACATGACGAAGTATTTTTGAACAGTATTACGAATGTTATTTATCATCTAGAAGAACGGAAAGTGAAGCGGTACGTAGGAAATTATGAAAAATTTGTGCAAAGTTATCAATTGCAAAGGAAACAATTACAATCGGCGCATGCGAAACAGCAAAAAGAAATTGCTCAGTTAGAAACATTTATTCAAAAAAATAAAATTCGAAAAGCGAAACAGGCCAAAAGTCGAGAGAAAGTATTGGAGAAAATGCAAAGGATTGAAAAGGTTAATCATGTACCTCGATCCCGTTTTGATTTCAATGTTTATGAGGAGCCAGTTAGTCGCATATTACAGGCTGAAAAACTAAGGATAGGATATAGTTCTCCGCTATGTCCAGAATTGAATTTGCAAGTAAAAAAAGGAGAAAAGATAGCGATTGTTGGTCATAATGGGATTGGAAAAACGACAATGTTAAAAACGTTATTAGGTCAAATAAAGCCGCTAAGCGGTTCAATTTCTATTGGAGAACGAGTAAATCCTGCTTATTTTGCGCAGGAAGAGTTTGCTTCAGAAACAACACCATTAGAAAAAGTTTGGGCAGAACGACCAGATATGACAAAGAAAGAAGTACGCCAAGCATTAGCAAAGTGTGGATTGAAAGAAGAACATGTATTAAAACCTATTCGTTTATTAAGCGGCGGGGAACAAACGAAAGTACGTTTATGTGAACTTATCGTAACGAAAAGCAATGTTTTAATTTTAGATGAACCGACTAATCATTTGGATATAGAAACAAAGAAGTCATTGCAGGAAGCGTTACAACAATATAAAGGAACAGTTTTACTTGTCTCACATGAGCCTTCTTTCTATGAAGCATGGATAACAAAAGTATGGAATATAGAAGAATGGGATGCTGAACGATATGAATAAAGAAAAGGCATTAGCTTGTATAAGCTAATGCCTTTTCTTTGTGATTAACATGATTTTCGAGAACTCTTACATGAGAATTGTATGAAGAAGCACTCTTATGGTGCGCTTATAAGCGTGCTTTTTCTTATGTTATGTTTATATTTAGATGCCTTTCCCTAATAGGCGACTATCTTTCTTTGTATATATAGATAGTTTGAAATGGAATGAAAATAATTCCTATATGTAAAGGATAATGTGATTAGTATGGGAAGACAATAGAACTTAAAGGAAATTCATGTAAAATTCAGATGAACTTCACACGAACTTCATATTAGAAACCAAATATAATTATAATAGGTTATTGTAATTATATTTGGTGATTTTTCATAACATTAAAAGTTTGAATTTAGGATAGAGCACTCAAACCTAAATTCAAACTTTAGTGAAATAATTAATGGAGGTTACGCTTAGTTTTCGCTAATGGACGCATTTACAAGTTCGGCGGGAGTGCCTGTTCCTGCCCCTCCGATTGTAACGGATCCACCAGGAGGAATTTCACCATTCCATCCTGCATTCGTAATTACGTAATGATTATTTATTTTACTACTAATTTTAGAATCCCAAACTTGTGTTAAATTACCGTTATAATCAAATTCTAATTTCCAGTTTTTAATAGGGGTCGTTCCACTATTTTTAATTACAATCGAGAAGTTGTAACCACTTCCCCAATTTGAAGTGACTGAAAAGGTAGCATTACCATTTCCACCAGGAGGTGTTGTATCAGTATCATCTGTTTTTACAATGATAGAAGTAGGCTGTGATTTATTCCCGGCAGCATCTTTTGCTATTATTGAAAATGTGTATTCGGTATTAGATTTTAAGTTTTTGATTGTAATGCTATTTGTTGTTGTACTCCATTTCTCTTCTCCGGCAGTAATTTCATATTCCGTAACTCCTACGTTATCAGTAGATGCAGTCCAGTTTAATTGAACGGAGTTTGAATTTTTATTTGTAACAGCAATATTTTTTACGTTTGTTGGGGGCGCAGTATCTTTTTGAGTAATAGGTCCACCAAGTAATTCTTTTACTAACGTATCAAGCAATTTTGGTCCACTGCAACTATATTTTGGACTTGTACGGCAATCCCCGCTTAGTTCCCAAAACATTGCGCCACTTAGACCCTTTGTCTTTATATAGTCTGTTTTATATTTCATAGATTCGTTGTCATCATAGCTAATAAACGTGCCTGTAGTCGCATTATATAAATAAGGTACTTTCGCTACATCGTTCCAGTGGCGAACAAAACCATTTTTATTAACATAATTAGCTGCTAAATCACCATAATCGTACACACCTGTGTCACCGGTAGAATAATCATCCCAAGTACCTTTAGAAGCGAGCTTTCCGTCACTACCTGGTTTACAAGGTTGGTATTGCCCATTATTTTCTTTTCCGCAACTTTTCCATCCACGTCCGTAAAAAGGTACACCTAATACGAGTTTATCCGCTGGAACCCCTTCATTTGTATAAATGTCTATCGCACCATCTACATAAAATTTTGTATCCGCTGCTGGGTCATTTGGATCTTTGTATAGTGCTGCATTATGGTTAGAAGTAGCTTCCCATCCACCGTGGAAATCATATGTCATAATATTAATCCAATCAAGTATTTGAGAGATCTGCTTTAGCTCTGTATGATCCGCATAACGTTGGCTTGCACCTGATGCGATTGTTAGTAAATATTGTTTCCCATCTTCTGCAGTAGCTTTCGTTAATGCATTTCGAACATCTTGAAGGAGTAGGGTGAAGTTTTGCTTATCTTCAGGACGATAACTACCACCAGGAATCGTTTCAACGCCCGGATATTCCCAATCTAAATCAACGCCGTCAAATCCATATTCACGAAGAAAAGCTACTGTAGATTCAGCGAATACTTTTCTTGTTTTTTCATCAGCTGCCATATCAGAAAAGCGGTTAGACCAAGTCCAGCCACCAACTGAAATAATTGTTTTTAAGTGAGGATACTTAGCTTTTAATCGTTTCAGTTCTCCGAAATTTCCACAACGGGCGTATTTATCACAATCTTCCCAAGTTGTACCTGATCCCGGATAAGATTTTGTGACATCAGCCCATGGTTCACCGAGTACGAGAGTGCCATTAGGAACCTCTTTATTTTGCAGTGGTACACCAGACTCTTTACAGTTCCACGTTTGTTTATTTGGATTATCGGGGTGAGTAGAAGGGTTTCCATGTTTTCCATTCCAGCAAATATCAGCGAAAGCATAGTTTAAATGAGTTAGCTTTGATGCATCAATGTCTGCAACTTGATAATTACGTCCGTAAATGCCCCATGAAGGAAAATACCCAACAATTTTTTGACCTTGCTTTGGTGAATCTGCTAATGCAACATTTGGAGTAATAAAGTTTGTAAGAAAAAGAGGTAAGAAGAGTAGTAGGGATAGTAATAGCAGTGTGAATTTTTTGGAGCTCATAGTCATTTCTCCTTTCAAAATAAAAGATATATTTAAAGGCATGCGCCAATAAACCAAAGTGAATCTAGACGTATGAAACGTCTAGATAAAAATGATAAGACATCACGAAGTCTATACAAGGGAGCTGGGGGTGATTAAATCGTAGCAAATGTAAGATTTGGTGTAAACGCTTTATTTGATTCGCAAAGATTTTCTCAATATGAAATGGCTCTAATACAGACTACACATGAAAATAAAATATTGATTAGGGAGGAAAAGGCTCCTTGTAATTAAATTTGAGAAAAAATTGTATGAATTCAATTTGTAATAGCGTAGCAAGATGAGAAAATATCATGTAAAATAATAGTAAAAATATGTAAAGGAGCGAATGGTGTGGATGTCTTTTTGAACATTGCTGAAGAAAAAATTCGACAAGCAATACGGAATGGAGACCTTGATCATATTCCGGGAAAAGGAAAACCACTACAATTAGAAGACCTTTCAATGGTACCTCCAGAACTTAGAATGAGTTATAAAATTTTAAAAAATGCGGGTATGATTCCACCAGAAATGGAACTACAAAAAGATATATTAAAAATAGAAGACTTAATTGCGTGCTGTTATGATGAAGCAGAGAGAAAAAAATTACAAGAAGAGTTAACGGCAAAAATGCTGCGTTTTCAGCAGGTAATGGAAAAGAGAAAGATTAAAGAGAGTTCAGCTTTTCGTATGTATCAGGATAAAGTATTTCGTAAATTACGCTAAGAGGGATAAGATGAATAAATTTGAAACGATAGAAGAATTAGCGACACATATTGAAGAACAACAATTAGTACTGCTCTTTATTAAAACGGAAAATTGTGGTGTTTGTGATGTTATGCTAAGAAAAGTAAATGGTCTATTAGAGAATTATGATTACGTAGAGAAAGTGGAAATATTACTACAAGACATGCAAGAGATTGCGGGGCGTTATGCAGTGTTTACAGGGCCAACAGTTTTATTATTTTATAATGGAAAAGAGATCCTTCGTGAATCGCGCTTCATTTCACTTGAAAATTTAGAGAGAACCATTCAATTATTCGAAGATTAAGGGAGGCTTTTATATGGAATTTATTATTGTCATACTATTATTTGTTGTAGTTGGAACGATCGTAACGGCAGTTCGATCAAACAAAAAGAAGGTAAATCTTACGAAACAAAATAACATTCATAATTCATCTAACAGTTCGTCACCATTATTTTTCTTTGCTGGATCTGATAATGATAGCTCGCATGGAGGTTCACATGATTGTGGAGGATCTTTCGGTGGAGATAGCGGAGGCAGCTGCGATGGTGGCGGAGGTGGCGGTGATTGATGAAAATGCGCCTTATATAGGCGTATTTCTTTTTAAACAAACGTTTGATTAGTTGGCTTACATATGCATAAAAACAGTTAAACAAACGTTTGATTAATATTTTTAACGTACTAAGGGGAATAGAAATGAAAAGGGAACCGAAAGTGAAAAATAAGGGGAAAGTAGTGTTATTTTTATTAGCTGCGGGAGGCGTATTTCTTGTTAAATTAGGATTTAAAATTGGAATAATACATATGATTCGAACGTGGTTTGAAAGTACGTTTTCTTAAATAAGGAATATAGCCTCTTGTAATAGAGGTTTTTAATTTGTTATTATTAGACTGAACGGTCGGTTTAAAGAGGTGTAAATATGAGAAGAAGTGCAGAAGAGATAAAGAAAGAAATTGCATATAAAGCAGAAAGTCTGTTTTCACAGAAGGGTTATGCAGCTACATCTATGGAAGAGATTTGTGAAATTACAAAGCGAAGTAAAGGAAGCATTTATTATCACTTTAAAAGTAAAGAAGAATTATTTTTATTTGTAGTAAAACAGCATACGTATGATTGGCTTGAAAAATGGAATGAAAAAGAGAAGTTGTATAGTACAAATACTGAAAAACTATATGGTCTCGCGGAATATCATGTCGAGGACATACAGCAACCCATTTCAAATGCAATAGAGGAATTCTCTATGAGCCAAGTTGTAAGTAAAGAGATTTTGGATGAACTATTGGCTTTAACTAGAGAATCATATGTTATGTTTGAGAAACTAATTGAAGCAGGTATACAGTCTGGAGAGTTTCGTGAAGATAGTACGCGCGACCTTATGTATATTGTGAATGGATTATTATCAGGGCTTGGAGTACTTTACTACGAGTTAGATTATAAAGAGCTGCAACGTATTTATAAAAAGGCAATAGATGTATTGTTAAAAGGAATGGCAGCTGAATAATAAGTCAGTTGCTTTTCTTACAAAACAAATTAGACCGAACGGTCGGTTTATGAAAGGGGAATGAAAATGAACGCTTTATTTAAAAACCGAGCATTTATGCTCGTTATGGCATCTGATATTTTACAACAATTTGCAATTTGGATCAGAAATATGGCTCTTTTGTATTTCATAATGGAGCGAACGAATAATGATCCAGTTTCAGTTTCGTTGTTATCGGTTATGGAATATGCACCTATTTTTATTTTCTCGTTTATCGGTGGGGCGCTAGCTGATCGCTGGAATCCGAAAAGAACGATGGTTGCTGGAGATGTATTAAGTGTACTGTCTATTGTAGGAATTGTTTTGTTGTTAAAGCTGGATTATTGGCAGGCTATATTTTTGGCAACACTCATTTCCGCGATTGTAGGCCAATTTTCTCAGCCATCATCTTCGCGTATATTTAAGCGCTACGTAAAAGAAGAGCAGGTAGCAAATGCGATTGCATTTAACCAAACATTACAGTCATTATTTATGATTTTTGGACCAGTGATAGGATCACTTGTGTATACACAACTTGGTTTATTTACGTCACTATATAGCTTAATCATTTTATTTTTGTTATCTGCTATTGCTCTTTCGTTTTTACCAAAATGGGTGGAACAAGAGCAAGTGGCGAGAGATTCATTAAAAAATGATATAAAAGAAGGATGGAAATACGTTCTTCATACGAAAAATTTACGTATGATTACGATCACTTTCACCGTTATGGGCTTAGCTGTTGGATTAACGAATCCATTAGAAGTGTTTCTTGTAATAGAGCGTCTTGGAATGGAAAAGGAAGCAGTTCAATATTTAGCCGCAGCTGATGGGATAGGTATGTTAATCGGTGGTATTGTTGCTGCAGTTTTCGCTTCAAAAGTGAACCCGAAAAAGATGTTTGTATTCGGTATGAGCATATTAGCAATGTCATTTTTAGTAGAAGGGCTATCTACATCATTTTGGATTACTAGTTTCATGAGGTTTGGAACAGGTATTTGTTTAGCTTGTGTTAATATCGTTGTCGGTACGCTTATGATTCAACTTGTACCAGAAAATATGATTGGAAGAGTAAATGGAACAATTTTACCACTGTTTATGGGGGCAATGTTAATCGGAACTTCACTAGCTGGAGGATTGAAGGAGATGACCTCACTAGTTACTGTATTTTGTATAGCAATGGCACTTATTTTATTTGCGATAGGGCCAGTTCTACGCATGCAAATAAATAAAGAAGATGTCGCTAATAAAGAGGAACTAACAAATTCGTTAGCTTCGAAATAATCAGTGTAAGGGAGCAGGGTTGCTCCCTTTTCTTGTGGCAATCTTTTGACAATGACATGCCCCAACTATATACTGATGATGTAAAAACGAGTTTACAGGTTAGGAGAAATGGTGTGAAAAATCAAATCTATGAATTACGCACTGAAAACAATATTTCACAAGGTGCATTGGCTGATAAGTGTAAAGTTTCTAGACAGACGATAAATGCAATTGAGAATAATAAATATGATCCAAGCTTAGCGTTAGCATTCCGTTTAGCTGAAGTATTAGGAACAACTGTCGATAAACTATTTTTGTACAAGTTGTAGGGGGAGTAGTTGTTGGGGAAAGAGAAAATAAGCCTTGTAGTTACGGCATTAGTAGCTATAAGTACGTTAGTGTTTGCACTTTATTATTGGTTAACTGAACTTCAAGTAAACTGGTATGCACTATTTATTTGTAGCATCGCATTACATTATATGTTTAAAAGTTTGGCATCGCATAATGTGGAAGGGACAACAGAGGAGAAAGAAGATGTAGAAAAACATGTATTAAAAATAAGTGCAAATGTTACGTATTATGTACTTGTTGTATTAATTTTTGGTTTGTTTTTCGCATCGGTAGGTTTTAATAAATGGATTGCTTTTCATAACATACCGCTTTTGTTTGCGTTATGCGCTGCGATAGTTGTAAAGCCGGCTGTAGAATTTTTAATTGTAAGACGTTATCGCTAAAAATAAAGAAAAGATCCTCTTCTCATGAGAAGAGGATCTTTTTCTTATAGCATTTTAGTTTTTGGACTAGGTGGTGTAACGGATGTATCATTTTCGGGAACTCTAGTTAGTAAGAATCCACCGATAACGAACAGTACAATAATACTAAGGACACCAGCGTTGGTTTTTCCTGTTAATTGCGTTGTAACACCGACTAATACTGGACCCATAATTGCCGCGAATTTACCAAAGATATTATAAAATCCGAAGAATTCATTTGCAGATTCTTTTGGTACTAGTTTTGCAAAATAGGACCGACTAAGTGCTTGAATACCACCTTGAGAAGTGGCAACTAACATTGCTAAAATCCAGAAATCGAGTGTCGTTTTTAAGAAATAAGCATATATGCAGATAATGATATAAATAATAATACCGACGTATAGCATTTTTTTACCTGTAAATGTTTCTGATAACTTTCCGTATAATAAGGCGAATGGACAAGCTACAATTTGTGTGACAAATAAGATGATTAATAGATTCGTTGCACTAATACCGAGATCTGTTCCGTAAGCGGTAGACATAGTAATAATTGTATCGACCCCGTCAATGTAGAAGAAGTAAGCGATTAGGAACATAAATACAGTTTTATATTCTTTAATATTTTTAAAAGTATCAGCAAGGCGTTTGAAGCTCATTGCAATTGGTCTTGGATGACGTTCAATATAATGTGTTTGCTCTACATTTTTTAGCATTGGAATTGTAAATAATCCCCACCAAAGAGCTGTTATTGCGAACGAGATTTGACTAGCAATGCCGACTGATAAAGGGATAGTTCCTTTTTGAGCAAGAATAATAAGAGCGATACAACCGATAAAAGGAATTGTGCTTCCAATATAACCTAATGCAAAGCCTCTTGTAGAAATTCGGTCCATTCTATCTTTAGAGGTAACATCTACTAAAAATGCATCATAAAAAATGTTTGCTCCCGCAAAACCGACTAATGCGAGCATATAGCAGCCTAGTAATAAGTACCACTGAGATGTTGGGACGACTGCTAGCATACTTGTAAATACAATACCGAGTCCAAAGAAGAATGTGAAAAATCGTTTTTTAAATCCTTTATAATCAGCAACTGTGCCGAGAATAGGAGCAAGTATAGAAATTAAAAGTGTAGCGAAAGAGTTTGCATATCCCCAATATGCCGTTGAAGTTGCACCAGATAGTCCGGCTTCTTTTGCAGCTGCTTTAAAGTAAATTGGGAATAATGCAGTTGTAATGACGAGCGAATATACCGAGTTCGCCCAATCGTATAATATCCAGCTTTTTTCTTGTCTGGACATTTTTTTCATATAATGTTCCCCCTTAAATTGTTCTACTAACAGTGTACAAAAATAAAAATTATAAAAAGAGAAACAGTTATGATTTTTACATAACTTTTACATATATACACAGTTCTTTACAATTGAAGTAAATCCTCTACAATTGATCCGTCTGTTTCACCTAAGTGTAAACCGAGTAGTCTAGCGATAGTTGGACCTTCATCAATAAGTCTCATGTACGGAATGGTAACGCCGCTTTTTATCCCTTTCCCAGCAGCGATAAAAATTGTTTCATAGTTAGGTTTTGTTGGAGAGTACCCATGCGTACCAAATGTATATTTTTTACTGGGCGTAACATCTTTTTCAGTAATTTCTTTTATAAAATCGCCTGTATAGTTTTCAGTGAAATAATATCCTTCTTGTGCTTCCAACATAAATAAACAATTACCATCTGCACCGCAGTCTTTTGCAGCTTCATCATGAAGCATAAATTCAATACCGTTTTGTTTATTTTGAAGTAACTCTTCAAGTAGTAGTTGTACTTTTCGAATTGTATCCGTATCATTTTTGTCTTTCACATATACATAGGCAGAGCCGTCGCAACTTTGGCAATAGACCTTCCAGTCTACTAATTTTCCTTTTGAATTTATAGATATAAGCCCATTTTGATGAAATAGTATATTTAATTGAATGGCTTTGTTTTCACTTAAAGCGCTATGATCACCGAGAGCGATAATTGTACTTTCTTCGTATAGGTCACTGTCTTTTAAAGCTTGAATAATTTTTCCTAGCCGTTCATCATGTCTTTGGATAGCAGCTATTGTTTCGTTAGATTCAAAGCCGTGATAGTGTCTTTGAGTGTCTAAATCGGTGAAATGTATAAACATGACATTAGGCCTCTTCGTCTGGATTGTATGCACAGCAGATGCAAGTACGAAATCATCGAGTTCAGGCTGTGATAAGCCATTTCTTATATGACCAAAACGCTGATTCAAATCTAATTGATATAGTGGGCTACCGCTAAATAATGAAACTAAGATTTGATTTTGCCACGTTCTATTTGGAAAAATTTCAGGTAAATTGTAATCAATATTTGCTCTGCCGGTAACAGGCCATAGAAGGGCAGCTGTCGTTAAATTTGCTTTATGTGCTTCATCGTATAACGTTGTTCCTTTAATGGATTTTCGGTACCAATGCCAATCTGGTGACTCGCGTCCAGGTTGAAGTAACGTATTGCTAACTACGCCATGTTTATTAGGGTAGTTTCCAGTAACGATTGTTGAGTGACTTGGATATGTTACAGAAGGATAAATAGGTTCCACTTTTCTCGCCATCGCGCCCTTGTTTATTAATGTTTGAAAATTAGGGAGTTTTTGTAATATAGGAAAATCTAAAGCTGATAAGCAATCGAAAGATAAAATAATGACGTGATTTGTTAATGCTTTATCCATAAAGTTCCCTCCTGATTATATAAAACCTATTCTTATATATT
The DNA here is from genome assembly GCF_008042305.1 of Bacillus sp. AY18-3. NCBI lineage: Bacteria > Bacillati > Bacillota > Bacilli > Caryophanales > Bacillaceae > Bacillus > Bacillus sp. AY18-3. Next base: position 117,949 of record NZ_QKQR01000016.1, read on the forward strand.
ACTATTAATACCTAGTAATAAAAATATATTTCTAGGTGAAAATTTATTATTTATTTTCAGAAAAGTTAAACATATAATTAAGTATAAGGGAATGAATGGAAGGAGGGAACACTATGGATTGGCTAGATGGATTTAGTATCTTTTATATCATTGGCGGAATTACAATTATCCTTGTATTTGCTATTTCGTATTTACTAAAGAAACGGTTTCCAAACAAGCAGTTCGATATTATATTTGCACTTAGTTTAATACTTCTTTGCTTAGCATCCTTTCCCGTTACAATGATGGTGATTGGTGGATGGGAAGGAATGGGATATGGATTTATTGGTTTCTTCGTTCTACTTGGTACACTTATCGGTATGATTGCACATCAACTTTTAAAAATCACGAGAAAAAGCTACGTATAAAACTGAAAAAAACGAAAAGAATATATAAAAATGAGAAAATTAGCTATTGTTTTAAAAAAGAATTTGTATTATGATAATCAACAAATTTATTTCGTTATAACGATGAAAAAGGATTAGTACATGTTCAACCTTTTTAGCAGAGAGAGAATCCGGCAGGCTGAAAGATTCTTAAAAAGGCGATATGGAACCTACCTTTGCGTTCTGCATATGCAGCGGGAATTTCCCGTTATCAAAAAGAGAGCATGCACAATTTTTGTGCATGAATCAGGGTGGTAACGCCGGCAAAGCTCGGTCCCTATTTAGGGACACGGGCTTTTTTGTATTTTCAAAAGGAGGAAGATTGACTATGGCAAAAGAACAAGTACAAGCGATTACGAAGATGGAAGAGGATTTTGCACAGTGGTACACAGATATTGTAAAAAAAGCAGAACTTGTTGATTATTCAAGTGTAAAAGGATGTATGATTCTACGTCCGTACGGTTATGCCTTATGGGAAAATATGCAGAAAGTTATGAATGAAAAGTTAAAAGCAACTGGTCATGAAAATGTATATATGCCAATGTTTATCCCAGAGAGCTTATTGCAAAAAGAGAAGGATCATGTAGAAGGGTTTGCTCCTGAAGTAGCATGGGTGACACATGGCGGGGATGAAAAATTAACGGAGAGACTTTGTGTACGCCCTACATCTGAAACTTTATTCTGTGAGCATTTTTCAAAAATTGTGCAATCCTATAATGATTTGCCAAAGCTATATAATCAGTGGTGTTCAGTAGTTCGTTGGGAGAAAACAACGAGACCATTCCTTCGTACAACGGAATTCTTATGGCAAGAGGGCCATACAATTCATGAAACAGCAGAAGAATCGCAAGCTGAAACGTTACATATTTTAAATCTATATGCTTCTTTCTGTGAAGATTATTTAGCGATACCAGTAATTAAAGGGCAAAAAACAGAAAAAGAAAAGTTTGCAGGAGCAAAGGCAACTTATACGATCGAAAGTTTAATGCATGATGGGAAAGCACTTCAAACAGGAACATCCCATAACTTTGGAACGAATTTCTCTGAAGCATTTGATATTAAATTTTTAGATCGCAACGGTAAGTGGCAATATGTACACCAAACATCTTGGGGTGTATCAACAAGAATGATAGGTGGACTTATTATGGTTCATAGCGATAATAATGGTCTTGTAATGCCTCCTAAAGTTGCACCAGTGCAAGTTGTTATTGTACCAATTGCGCAGCATAAGGAAGGAGTTTTAGCGAAAGCAACAGAGTTACAAGAACATATTCAAAAGGTTGCACGAGTAAAAATAGATGCTAGTAATAAAACACCAGGCTGGAAATTTAATGAGTATGAAATGAAGGGTATTCCAATTCGATTAGAAGTTGGTCCTAAAGATATTGAAAAGAATCAAGTTGTACTTGTAAGAAGAGATACGAAAGAAAAAGAATTTATATCAATAGATCAATTAGAAGAGCGTATTCCAGCACTACTTGAGGAAATTCATAATTCTTTATTTAATAAGGCAAAAGTATTCCGCGATGAGAATACGTATAGTGTGACGAATTTCGAAGAGATGAAAAAAGTAGCTGATGAAAAGCAAGGATTTATTAAGGCAATGTGGTGCGGAGAATTAGCTTGTGAAGAGAAACTAAAAGAAGAAGTTGGAGTATCTTCTCGCTGTATGCCTTTTGAGCAAGAGCATTTAGCTGACGAATGTATTTGTTGTGGTAAAGAAGCTAAACAAATGGTGTATTGGGGAAAAGCGTATTAATGCTTTTTTGATAGATGATAAAAAGGAATTTGGGCTGCATAATAAAATGCAATCCAAATTCCTTTTTAGTTTTGCAATTTGTTTCATGTATGTTTTAGATGGAAGGATGTGTTTTTATTTTGCGTTTTTACGGCGAATAAATAGTAACATACCGATTAGGAATGTTGAAAGTCCCATTAAAATAGATGCAGGATAATGTGTTGCCGTATTAGGTAACTTATCGCCTTGTTCTTTCGCATTATCTTTTACATTGCCACCTTGAGAGCCGTTGCCACCCTGAGAACCGCTATCGTCTTTAACGCGGTTGCCGCCTTGAGAGCCATTACCACCTTGAGAGCCATTGCCACCAGAACCATTGCCACCAGAACCACT